>JAYTJO010000452.1:0-2164 GCA_043730975.1 Thermoleophilia bacterium
CAGCTCACCGGTGCGACTCCCCGCTCTACGCTTCTCTCGTGGAAGCGCACCTTCTCGCCTGGTACGCCCGCGCCGGGCGCGACCTTCCCTGGCGCCACACACGTGATCCGTACGCGATCCTCGTGTCGGAGATCATGCTGCAGCAGACACAGGTCGACCGCGTGGTGCCGTGCTACGTCACCTGGCTCGAGCGCTGGCCGACAGCCGACGCGCTGGCGGCCGCCCCAGCCGCGGATGTGATTCGTGCCTGGCAAGGGCTCGGCTACAACCGCCGCGCGCTGGCGCTTCATCGAGCGGCGCAGATGGTCGCGGCAGACGGCTGGCCGGATGATCTGACGCTCCTCCCCGGGGTTGGGCGCTACACCGCGGCTGCGATCCGCAACTTCGCACTCGGAGAGGACGTGCTCCCGCACGACGTCAATGTCGACCGCGTCGAGCGCCGCACGGGCCACAGCTTCACCGGAGCCGCCGCGCAGGCGCTCATGGATCTGGGAGCCATCGTGTGCCTGGCTCGAATCCCGCGGTGCGATGGTTGTCCGCTGCGGTCAGCCTGTCCCTCGCGCGGCACGCAAGACGAGCCGGCGCGCAAGCAGAGCCAGTTCGAGGGGTCGTTTCGCCAGCGTCGGGCGGCAACTCTCCGACTCGTCGCGGCGTCAGCCACGCCGGGAAACGCGCTCGATCGCGAGGCGGTGGAGGCTCTCGAGAAGGACGGGCTCGTCGTTGTCCTCTCCGACGGGACAGTGGCGCTCCCCTCGCGATAACGCGGAATTCATCCCCGTGTAAGGCCCTGTCGCCACAATGCGAAGGATGGCCACCGTTCTTGTCGTCGATGACGAGCCGATCGTGCGGGAAGTCGTCGTGCGCTACCTCCAACGCGAGGGGCACACGACGCTCGAGGCCGACCGCGGTGATCGCGCGAGAGAGATGCTCGAGACCGAAACACCCGACCTCGTCGTCCTCGACGTCATGCTCCCGGGTACAGATGGCCTCGAGCTCTGCCGTTGGATCCGCTCCCGTTCGGAGCTGCCCGTCATCCTGCTCACGGCGCGGGGCGAGGAGGCCGACCGAATCGTTGGCCTCGAGCTCGGTGCCGACGACTACGTGACAAAGCCGTTCTCGCCGCGCGAGCTCGCCGCCCGCGTACGAACGGTTCTCCGACGCTCGGTTCCCGCGCAGGATGCCGAGGCACGCCTGTCCTTCGGTGACATCGAGATCGACACCCGCACACGGGATGTGCACAAGGACGGAACCGAGCTCCGGCTGACGGCGAAGGAGTTCGATCTTCTCGCATTCCTCGCCGGCAATCCCCGCAGAGTCTTCGGGCGCGACCAGTTGATGAGCCGTGTCTGGGGCTACGAGGCGGCGCTCGACACGGGGACGGTGACCGTGCACGTCCGACGCCTGCGCGAGAAGATCGAGACCAATCCCTCCGCACCGACTCATCTCCAGACCGTCTGGGGCGTCGGCTACAGACTGGTGCCCTAGTGCGCCGTCCGGGGAATACGGCACCGCTCGGCCGGCTGCAAACACTTCGCATCGCTTCGTCCTCGCTCGCCCCGGTACAACCCAGTATCAAGACTCCCTGCGTCCTCGCGCTGCTCGGTTTTCGCTCGCCCGAACAGCACCGTATTCCCCGGACGGCGCACTAGTGATCTGGAACGCGGTCGTTGTCGCTCTGATCACGCTTGGCGTCGGGTTGATCCTCGCCCTCGGGCTGAGGGCGCTGCCGACGGTGCGCTTGCAGCTGATGGGGCTCGCTGCCCTTGCCGTCTGCCTTCCACTCACCGTGGTGCTGCTGTCGGGATGGGTGATGTTCCACATGGGCGACGACGTGAAGATCCTCGCCATGCTCGCCGCGTCGGCGACGGTGGCGATGATCGGCGGCCTCTTCCTCGCCCGGTCGATCGCGGGATCGATCGACAACGTTCGAGACGCTGCCGTTGCCCTCTCGCACGGAGACCTGACCGTACGCGCCCCCGAAACGGGGCCGAACGAGGTGGCCGAGATGGCCGAGTCGTTCAACGAGATGGCGGCGAACATCGAGGAGCTCTTCGATGCGCGTCGTGAGCTCGTCGCCTGGGCTAGCCACGACCTGCGCACGCCGCTTGCGAACATGCAGGCGATGCTGGAGGCGCTCGAGGACGGCCTCGCCGAGCCGGCCGAC
>JAYTJO010000453.1:0-4767 GCA_043730975.1 Thermoleophilia bacterium
GTGCATCGCCGGGATTCCGTTGGCGCCGAGCGGCGAGAGCCCGAGGAAGTCCAGGATCGTCGACATCGTGTTCGCCGTGAACTGCCCGCCGCAGGCCCCTGCTCCAGGGCATGCCGCCGACTCGAGCTCGTGGAGGTCTGCGTCGGACATCTTCCCCGCCGCGTGAGCGCCGATGCCCTCGTAGACGTCCCCGATCGAGACCTCGCGCTGACGGTCGAGACCGGGAGCGATCGAGCCGGTGTAGAAGGCGATCGCAGGAATGTCGAGCCGCCCGATCGCCATCGCGGTGCCGGGGTTCGTCTTGTCGCAGGCGCAGAGCTGCACGAGGCCGTCGAAGAGGTGACCGCGACAGACGAGCTCGATCGAGTCCGCGATCACCTCACGCGAGACGAGAGAGGCGCGCATGCCGGACGTTCCCATCGAGACGCCGTCCGAGACTGCAATGGTGTTGAACTCCATCGGCGTTCCGCCCGCATCCCGGATCCCGCGCTTCACGTGCACGGCGAGGTCGCGCTGATTGAGGTTGCACGGCATCGTCTCGATCCACGTCGTTCCGACTCCGACGATCGGCTTCGCCAGATCCTCGTCGGTGAAGCCGGTGGCCTTCAGCATGGCGCGTGCTCCGGCGCGGTCGGGCCCGTCGGTCAGTGCTGCGCTGTGGCGCTTCGCGGGATCGGAAGGACGATCGTACGGCGTGGTCACGGGGTTCCTTTCTCGATGGGATAGCTCTCACGACGGCACCACTCGCTGAACGAGCCAGGATAGAGACGAACATTCTCGTGGCCAGCGAGAACGAGCTTCTGGGCGATCACACACGCCGTCACGCCCGAGCCGCAGTAGGCGACGAGCTCGGGCGCGTCGGTCACGCCGGGTGGCAGCGGATCCTCGAAGTACGCGTTGCGAGCGCCGGGAATCCGCCCGGCAACGGGGTCGAGCGGCTCCTCGTCGCCGAGCCAGCGCGGCTCGCTACGAGCGTCGAGGAGGATGAGCGACGGATCATCGAGCCGCGCGAGGATCTCCTCGGCAGTGATCGTGTCGTCGTCGCGAGGTCGTGCCTCGAAGTCGCCTCGCACGGGCGCAAACGGCGTTCTCAGCAGAGGGCCGACGTAGCCCCGTAGATCGAACGTCCCAGCCCAGGGATGGCCGAGATGGCGGAGCAGCCACCAGCAGCGGGCAGCCCAGCCGGTGCCGTCGTCGATTGCGAGGACATGGTCGAACGGCCCGACGCCGACACGCCTGAAGGACTCCTCGAGCTGATCGATATCCGGCAGCGGGTGACGTCCTCCGACCGCTGGGTCAGGCCCGACCGCCGAGAGGTCCAGTTCCGGGTCGAGATGGGCGACGCCGGGAATATGACCCTGCTCGAAGGCGACCCGCGGCCGCACGTCGATCAGTACGTAGCTCACGGGAGAGCGCCCCGGGGCACCACATCCAGTTCGAGCACACGATGCTCGGGAAAGAGATCGCTGATCGCCGTGACGCACCCCTCCGCATCGGAGACCCACGCGATCACCGTAGGGCCCGAGCCGGAGAGCGTTGCCCCGAGGCACCCGGGCGGCGGGACTCGACGGACGACGTCGAGCACCTCGGACGGGCGGTACGGCTCGTGGAGCCAGTCATCGAGCGCTGCCGCGAACAGTGTCGCATCGCCGCTCGCTGCTCCCGCGCCGAGGAGCGCAGCGCGTCCCGCGCTCGCGGCCGCCTCGGCGTGCGGTACCGATGCCGGTAAGGCTCCACGGGATGTCTTGGTCGACGTCCGTGAGCTCGGGATGATGGCGATCGCCTTGAGCGGGAGTGACTCGGCGATGCGTGCGATCTTTCCGTCCCAGGCGAGGGTGAGTCCGCCGAGGAGCGCCGCGCCGAGATTGTCGGCATGCGGTTCGAGCGTCATGCCCGCAGCGAGCAACTCCTCCGGACTCGCGTCAGGTGCTGCAGCCACGAGCCCGAGCGCGATCGCGGCAGCCGACGAGCCGAGCCCGCGTTCGAGGGGGATCGCATTCCGGAACCGGAACTGCTTACCGGTCGGGTCGGCAAGGAGGGTGTACGCGCGCACGGCGAGGTTGCCCGCGTCGAGCGCGAGCTCGGACGATCCCTCTCCCTCGACGTTCACGCCCGATCCGTCCGTCACCTCGAGCTCGTTCCAGAGGTCGAGGGCGACCGCAGCCGTGTCGAAGCCGGCGCCGATGTTCGCGGATGTGGCGGGGGCGCGGACGATCATGCGCGGGCTGCGGCGGCGATCGCGTCGGGATCTGCTTCGACCTGGGCGAGCGGCGGCGCGTAGCGGTCGGCGGCCTCGGTGTCCTTCAGGCCGTGGCCCGTGATCGTGACGACGACCCGGTCTCCGCGCACGTCGCCGCGTCGAACTGCGGCGAGACCGGCTGCAGACGACGGTTCACAGAAGAGGCCCTCGGTCGTCGCGAGCTCGAGCCATGCGGCGACGATCTCGTCGTCCGAGACCGTGACGATGTTTGCCCCGGCGGCCTGCACGCTTGCGGCGTGGACGGGATCGCCGATCCTGATCGCAGAGGCGAGCGTCGTCGGCCGGTGCTCGGCCTCGACCGAGTAGATCGGAGTCGAGATCCCAAGCTCCCCGATCGCGATCGCGTAGGCGGATGTGTTGCCGCCACCTCCGTACGGGATCACGAACGCGTCTGGCGCTCCGCCGAGCTCCTCGACGATCTCGTAGACGGCGGTCTTCTGGCCCTCACGACGGTAGGGGTTGACGGAGTTGACGAGGACGTGGGTTCCACGGCGGGAGAGCTCCTGCGCCGCCGCGAGTGCCTCGTCGAAGTCGCCCCGCACCTCGAGCACCTTCGCGCCGAGCATCCGCGTCTGCGACACCTTGGCGCCTGCGACCGCGCCCTCCGGCGTGAGCACGACGGCGGGAATTCCCGCGCGAGCGGCATAGGCTGCGGCCGATGCGGCCGTGTTGCCGGTAGAGGCGCAGATCACTGCCGCGGCGCCGTCCTCTGCCGCCTTCGACACGGCCACGGTCATGCCGCGATCCTTGTAGGAGCCCGTCGGGTTGGATGCCTCCCATTTGAGCCAGATCTCGACGTCGAGGCGCTCCGAGAGACGTGGTGCACGGAGGAGCGGTGTCGACCCCTCGCCCAGTGAGATGACGGGCGTCGCGTCGCTCACCGGAAGGACAGCGCGGTAGCGGTCGATCAGCGCGATCGTCATGCCCAGCCCAGCTCGGCAACGCCTCGGCCCGAGATGACGGGCATCGCGGTCGCCTCCCCGCGGGCTTCGGGCAGCGCTCGGATGGCGGCGAGTGCCGTATTGACGCGCCCCGAGGCGGCCTCGTGGGTGACGACGTGAAGGACGGCGCGCCCCTCGGCCTGCTGCTGGACGAGCTGCGCGACGGAGACGCTTTCGGACGCGAGCTCCTGCGCGATACGCGCCAGGACGCCTGCGCGGTCCTCCACCTCGAGCCGGAGGTAGAACGGCGAGGCGAGGTCTCCCGGAGGCAGTCGCTCGAGCGTGCGCCAGACGGGGTCGTTCTGGAGGAATCCTGTCCCGGTCGTCCCGACGACGGAGACCATGTCGGCGACGACGGCGGACGCGGTCTCGATCCCACCGGCTCCAGGCCCCTCGAGCGTGATCTCGCGAATCGCGTCTCCGTGCAGCATCACCGCATTGAAGGCTCCTTCGACCGCGGCAAGCGGGTGGTGGCCGTCCACGAACGCCGGCCCGACGCGCACGTCGACGCGGTCGCCGACGAGCGTTGCGCGCCCGATCAGCTTGACCTTCATCTCGAGCGCCCGCGCCGCCGCCACGTGGTCGAGCGTGACCCCCTCGATTCCCTCGACCTCGACCCAATCGAGCGGGATCCGAGAGCCGAAGGCGACAGTGGCGAGGATCGCTGTCTTGGCGGCGGCGTCGAGGCCGCCGACATCCTCCGTTGGATCGGCCTCGGCGAAGCCGAGCCGCTGGGCCTCGGCGAGGGCATCGCCGTACGAGCGGCCCTCCTCCATCGCGGAGAGAATGAAGTTCGTCGTTCCGTTGACGATCCCGAGCACGCGGTGCACGTTCGTGACGATCAGGGACTCGCGCAGCACCTTGATCACGGGGATCGCCGCGCAAACGGACGCCTCGAACCGCAGCTGCACGCCACCGGCGGCGGCAGCCTCGAAGAGCTCGGTGCCTCGTCGTGCGACGAGCTGCTTGTTCGCGGTCACGACCGGGCGCCCGGAACGGAGGAGCTCGAGCACGTAGCCGCCGGCCGGATCGACCCCACCCATCACCTCGGCCACGACCTGGATCGAGGGATCGCCGAGGATGTCGCCGATCTCGTCGGTGAGGAGGCCGGGCTCCGGCGAGAACCCACGATCCTTGCTCGTGTCCTGCACGAGAGCCCGCGTCACCCGCAGACGGTGCCCGGTGGCGCGCTCGATCTCGTCGGCCGACTCCTCGAGCAGGCGGTGAACAGCAGCCCCCACCGTGCCGTACCCGAGGAGGGCAACCGGTACGTCGACAGCGGCCACGTCTAGCGCCGGGTCTCGGGACGCTGCGTCGGGCTGCCCCCGACGCTTGTGGGAGATCCACTCGCTACCGGGACGGGCATGCGCCCGTCCCCTACGGGTGTACGGCCGAAGTTTGCGGGACTGCGCATCAGCGATCCCCTGCGCGATGCATCAGGCCCCGGAGCTCCTTGCCGACGGTCTCGAGCTGCGACTGCGCCGCCTCGGCGCGCATCGCCTTGAGCCGGGCCTCGTTGTTGTCCATGTCCTCGACCCACTCGCGCGCGAATGCGCCGGACTGGAT
>JAYTJO010000454.1:0-1697 GCA_043730975.1 Thermoleophilia bacterium
GCACCCGCGACGAGGAGAAGAAGGCGGACATATCGCATAGGCCGTATGTCGGCATCCTCGGTAGGCCCGCTCTCCCTCCAACGGGGGATACCCGGGCCCCTACTGGTGGCTCATCCGACGTCAGACGATCAATGGATCGACCGCGGCCGCAACAAACAGCAGCGCAAGGTACGCGAGCGAGTAGTGGAACAAGACGACTGCGCGCCGGCGCGACGTGTCGCGCCGGAGCTGCCACGCGAGCAGAATGAAGTACGCGCCGAGGAGCAGCGCGGCAACCGTGTAAATGGGGCCGAACCAGTAGCCCACGACCACGGTGAAGGCGACGAGCACGACGGAATAGAGCAGAATCTGCCGCGTCGTCTCACGATCGCCCTTCGTCCCGGGCAGCATCGGGACGTTCGCTGCGGCGTAATGCTCCTTGATCATCAGAGCGAGCGCCCAGAAGTGGGGCGGTGTCCAGAGGAAGACGATCAGGAAGAGCCAGAGGGCGGGAAGCGTGAGATCTCCTGTTGCGGCAGCGAACCCGACGACGGGCGGCACCGCACCGGCGGCTCCTCCGATGACGATGTTCTGATCGGTTGATCGCTTCAGGAAGCCGGTGTAGACGACGACGTAGAAGAGCCCGCCGACAAGCGCGAGGACGGCCG
Source organism: Thermoleophilia bacterium (assembly GCA_043730975.1). Taxonomy (GTDB): domain Bacteria; phylum Actinomycetota; class Thermoleophilia; order Gaiellales; family Gaiellaceae; genus Gaiella. The sequence goes on from JAYTJO010000454.1 coordinate 648, forward strand.
TGAGGACGTTGACGGTGGTCGCGAGAAGTGCGAACGAGAGTGCCATCAGGACGACGCCGAACTCGAGCGCCCTTGGCGCAGCGACGCGGCCCGACGCGACCGGGCGAGCCGCTGTGCGCTCGCCCATCAGCCTGTCTATGTCCGCGTCCATGACGTGGTTGAGTGCGGACGAGCCGCCACAGGCGAGCGCGAGCCCGACCATCATGGCGAGGAACTCCCAGCCGTTCGGCCAGCCTCCCGCACCGACGAACATCCCCGCCGCCCCGGTGAGCAGGAGCAGGGACATGATCCGTGGCTTGGTCAGCGTGATGTAGTCACGCCACGGCCCGAGGGGCAGCGGCTCCCCCCGGAACGAGATCGCGAGGGCGACGAGCGACGCTGCGAGTGACGCCCCTGCTGCAGCGACGTGGAGGACGGTTGCCCAGGCTGCCCCGTCGCTCCAGGCAACGAGGCCCCCGGTCGCGACCGCGAGCAGAAAGAGAGCAAGTGCAGTAACCGTGGCCGCAAGCAGGCGCGGGTAGGCAAGTCGCGCGATGACGACAGCGGCAACGAGAAGCGGTACGGCGACCAGTGCGGCGTCCCAGTGGTCGCGACCGGAGTCGAGAGTTGCGCTGACGACAACGGCGGCGGTAGCCACCGCCGCCGCGATGATCGCCCCGCGGAGGAACGGTCCCGGCGAGGGTACGCGTCCTTCAGAGCGCATTGCGCGTCCGGAGTGCCTCGCGGAGGTCGGAGAGCGGCCGGGCGCTCGTGACCTGCGGGATCGAGTCGAAGTTGTGCGGCGGCGGCGGTGACGTCGTGTACCACTCGAGCGTGTCCGCGAGCCATGGATCGTTGCCAGAACGCTTGCCGCTCTTCGCGCGGAGCACCGCGAGGAGGAACAACGCAACACCCACGCCAGACACGAACGCTCCGATCGTCGAGATCATGTTGTACGCCGACGTACTGCCTCCCGCGCTGAAGCTCGAAGCACCACGGGCCTGACCCTGATCGCCGAGCAGGAACTGAACGAAGAAAGTGCAGTTGAATCCGACGAAGAGCAGGATCGCC
>JAYTJO010000455.1:0-4879 GCA_043730975.1 Thermoleophilia bacterium
CCGCCCTCCCGCAACGGTGTCGCGACCAGTGCCGCTCGTCGTGCAGGGCGTCTCGAAGCGATTCGGTGCGTCCGTGGCGCTGAAGGAGATCGACCTACGCGTCGAAGCCGGTTCCGTCGTCGGCCTGGTCGGGCCAAACGGCTCGGGAAAGACGACGCTGCTGCGCTCGGCGGCGGGGCTCGTGCGGGTCGACTCAGGCTCGATTGTCATCGCAGGATCTCCCGCCGGATCCCGCCCTGCCCGTGCCGCTACGGCACTCATGCCGGACGAGCCCACCGGGTTCGACGAGCTGACGTGCGCGGAGCTCGTCGGTCTCGCCCACGCGCTCTGGGGCGCTGATCAAGCGGCCCCGGCGCGTTCGGACGTTCTCGCCGAGGCGTTCGGATTCGGTGATCGCCTGGATCAGCGGCTCGGCACGCTTTCGCGCGGGCTACGCCGCCAGGCGAGCGCGATCGCTGCCCTCTCGATCGGTACACCGCTCGTCCTCGTCGATGAAGCAACCGCCACCCTCGACCCTGAAGCGGTGGTCGTCCTCGATGAGGCGCTCACGGCTCTCGCCGCGCAGGGGGCTGGAGTGTTGCTCGCAACGCAGGACCTGCACTTCGCGGGAACGGTCTGCGACGAGATCGTCATGCTGCACCGGGGTGCGGTCATCGACCGCGGTACGCTGGCGGCGCTGCGGGCCCGCCACGGCGCCGATTCGCTCGAAGAGGTCTTTCTGGAGGCACTCGGTGACGGTTCGCTGCGATCGAGGATCAGAGATGCGCTTCGTGCTCTGTAGAGCTGTCACGCGCTGTCAGGCGCGGCGACTGCGTGCCGTTGCCGCGGCCGCACCGCTTCCCGCCGCGATCGTGATGATCATGGTCGCTCTCGCGCCTGTCGCTCTCGCCCGGGTCGGCGGGGCGCTTGGAAACGAGTTGGGTGGTGCTCTCACCTCGTCGGAGGTCGCCACTGCACTCGTGCTTGGCCCGTGCCTCGCGGCAGCAGCAGCTGGCGCTGTTCTCGCCGTCTCGCTCCCCACGCGGGCCGGGCTCGGGCAGCAGATCGCCGCCGGCCCCTGCGGTGATCGCTCCGCGATCGGGGCCGGCCTGGTGCTCCCGTCGGTTCTCGCGGGGCTCATCGTGCTTCCATCTCTCCTGTCGCTCTCCCTTGCGCTCGCGGATGGGTTTGCGGGCGGGTACCCCGCCGGACTGGCGCTCACCGCGGCGATCCTCGCGGCCGTCCCCGCAGGTGCCGTCGTTGCCGAAGGGGTACAGATCGCGGTGCGAGGTCGACGAATCCGACTCCTCGGCATAGGAATCGGCCTTGGTGCCTGGGTCGCCACGGGGAGTGCAATGGGAGCGACGCCGCTCGGGCCCCTTGCTCCTGTCAGTCTCACTCTCCGAGGGACCGTGTCGGCGTGGATCGCGCTCGGCGCAGCGGGGGTCACCGCGACGGGCCTCGGCATCGCCTGGATCCTGCTTGCGGCGAGCCGTCCGGAGCAGCGGTCTCGAACAACCCGACGGCGGCATCTCGATGCCGCCTGGCGTTTCCCGGTTCCCGCCGCCGCTTCCTCGTTGATTGTCCGGAGGTCGGATGTGCGGCGAGCGAACGTCGCAGCGCTCGGCTTTGGCGCGATCGGAGCGCTCATCGCTGTCGCTTCGGGGGCGGAACCTCCGGGGCCGTTCCTGCTGGCGACGACAACGACCCTGCTCGGGTCTCTCGTTGCGGCTCTCGCAGGTTGGGGCGCCCTTGCCGCCGGGGCCTGGATGTGGCTTGGCGCTCCGCGCGGCCGCGGTGCGATCGCGGCGATTACGTGGCAATCGGGGCTCGTCGCCGCAGCAGTCCCTGTCGGCATCGTCGCTCTGGTCGCGGCGTTCGGGTCAGGTGCGGACTGGCGCACCGTGGGAGTCGTGGCCGTTCTCGTCGTAGTCGGCACCGCCGTCGCCACGATCGCGGGCTCACTCGTGCCGTGGCAAGGAGACGGAATCGGCGATCAGCTCAGCTCCCTCGCCGCCTTCGTCGCTGTTGCCATCGCCACGTCATTCATCGTCGGGTTGATCGCTCCGCGACTCACGGGTCTCGGCCTTCCTGATCCGGCAATCGCGATCCTGCTCTGTGGACTCCTCTCCTGCGTCGCGATCGCGAGTCTTCTCCGGCGACTCGAGATCGGAGAGTGATGATCGTCGATACGGATCACGTCGATCTCCCGTCGGGCGTCTCGATGTCGAACGGGCATCTCGAGGATGTCGTTCGTGGGTGCAGTTGGCCGCTCAACGACAGCGGCGCGTTCGTCCTCGGGCGCGCGGGACGTCCGCTCGAGGCGGTCGTGCGCGAACTTGCCGAGGCCTTCGGTCTCCCGCTCGAGGTGGCGAGGCTCGACGTCCTGCGTTTCGTCTGGACGCTGAACGCCCTCGCGCTCGTCAACGTCGTCCAGCGCGGATCTCGCTTTCGGCGATCTGCAGACTGGCTCGGTCTCGCGGCTCGGCTCGTTCCAGCCGGTGCTCTCCCAACGCCGATCGCCCGACGGCACCCGCTCGACACGGGAGGCGTGCCACGTGCAGTTCTAGGCAGTCTCAGGGCAACCGGCCTCCGCGTCGTGACCATCGCTGCCGCTTCGACGATCGCCCTTCTCCCGCTCGCTGCGGCTCTGGGAGGGCAGGGCGACGTCCTGGTGCTTGCTCTCGCGCTCGGGGCCGGAACGGGGATCGGAGTCGGGCTTCACGAGGCCGGTCATGTTGCGTCGCTCCGCGGCGTTCCGAGCGCCCTCGTCCTGCACGGTCGACGCACCTTCGTGCTGCACGCCCCCCTTGGATCAGGTCGCCGGTCACTCGTGGCTCTCTCCGGCCCTGCAGCAGCGGTGACGGCTGGACTCGTACTCGTTGTCTCGGGAGCAACGGTCCTCGCCCCCTCTCTTGTGATCCTCGGGCTGCCACTCGCCGCGCATGCTGTCTCGCTCACGGTCATCGGCGGCGACGGGAGGTCGGCGTGCGGGATCTGAAGGCATTCGCGCTCGGTGCGATCGCGGTCGGTGTCCTTGCGTACGCAGGGATTTCGGCACTCGCGGTTTCGGCGCAGGCTGCAGGAAGGTCGCTCGCGATCGGGCTCGGCCCGCTCGTCGTTGTCTCCGTCGAGCATGAGGTCTCGGCCGCCGTCACGACCTTCGGCCCCGGCCTCGTCGTGATCGCGATCATCGGTGGACTCGTGAACGTCGGTGCAGCGCGGCTCATTCGTCGGCGGGCAGGGGTATAGAATGAAGCACCATGGCCTGGGAGATCATCTTCATGTTGGTGATTCTGAAGATCCCCATCGTGTACATCGCCGTCGTTATCTGGTGGGCGATCAAGGCCGAGCCGAAGCCCGGTGAGTGCGCCGGCGTCACCGTGCTCTCCGACACGCCCGCACCCGGTAGTTCGCCGCGTCTGCGACGACCCCGGGGCCGCCGGCCCGGCCGCCCGCACACCCCGGGGCACGGTAGTGGTGTCACTCCAGCCGCGCAAAGGGGTACGGTGCGCTCATGAGCGCGCTCTCGACCGAGAACGATCGCCACTCCCCAGCGGACGTCGTTGCGGGACTGCTTGCCGTGGCATCCATCATCTTGTCGGCGATTGCGATGGGCTTCGGGCTGCTGCTAGAGCTCGAAGCACGGCCTGGCCGAACGGCGTTCGTCGCGATCGTGCTGGCGCTCGTCTCGGCTCGGTTGAGTGAGCGGTACCAGGCCCTCGCCCTCAAGGCCACTCTGTTCGCCATGGTCGCCTGGGTCGTCGGCATGACGCTCGCCGTGCTCACCGAGAACCCCCTGATCTGAGTGTTGCCGAGTCCGTCGGACCGGTACAAGACATCCCATGACTCCCGCTGACCTGAGCAGCCTCAACGCGGGATACGTCGCCGAGATGCTCGAGTCGTACCTCGATGCACCGGGCAGCGTGCCCGACGAGTGGCGTGAGCTCTTCGAAAGCGATCCTGGTGCGGTTCTCGGGACTCTGCCCGGGCTCGCTGGCCTCATGCAGCACGACCGCCCAAACGGGGCTACAGAGGCTCCCGCGATCGCGCAGACACCTGCCACGGTCCCGAGCCCTGACGCGCCCGATGTCACCCTCCCGTCCAGCCCGGTCGCTTTCGCTGCAGCGCTCGCGGATGTTCCGGTCTCGACGCCAGAACCGATCACCGGGAACATCGAGCCGGTGAGCATCGAGCCGGTGAGCATCGAGCCGGGCGGGGTCGATGGGGTGCAGGAATCCGGCACGGCCGACGAGACACTCCTCGGTGGAGTCGCGGCGGCAATGGCGCTCGTCAAGGCCTACCGGATGCACGGCCATCTCGCTGCGCGGCTCGATCCACTCGGTTCGGAGCCGATCGGCGATCCTGCGCTCGACGAATCCCGCCTCGTGCCGGCGTTGACTCCCGCTCTCCAGAGCCGACTGCCCGCCTCGCTGCTCCGCCTCTATGTCGACGGCGAGACGCTGCTCGAGGCTCTGCCGCTTCTCCGGGACGTCTACACGGGCTCGATGGCCTACGAGATCGAGTACATCTCGGATCACGCTGAGCGCGTCTGGCTCCGTCAGGCGATCGAATCCGGTCGCTTCCGACAGCCGCTCGATCCGGAGGAGCGGCGCTCGCTTCTCCACCGGCTGTCCGAGGCCGAGGGGTTCGAGCAGTATCTGCGACGATCGTTTCTCGGTCAGAAGCAGTTCTCCCTCGAGGGGCTCGAGTCCCTCGTGCCCATGCTCGACGAGACCGTCTCTCTCGCCGCCGCAGGCGGAGCGCACGAGGTGGTGATCGGGATGGCTCACCGAGGGAGACTCAACGCCCTTGTACACACCGTCGGCCGCTCGTATCACGAAGTCCTGCGCGAGTTCGAAGGCGAGCGTTCGGCCGATGCACTCGTCGTTGACCCCGA
>JAYTJO010000456.1:0-7633 GCA_043730975.1 Thermoleophilia bacterium
GCGCCGTTCCGTGTACTCGAGCAGCTCGTCCATCGTTGCGAGCAGCGTCTCGCACCCGTGACGGTTGGAGAGGGCCGTGATCCGCCTCACACCCGTCGCGTTGGCTGCGATCTGGGCCCGGAAGTCGCCCGCCGTCTCGTGCTTCGAGCGGATCTGGGCGAGGATCAGGCGGAAGACGTCATCCAGGATCCTGCCGCCCTTGACGACCTTCACCGGCGGGATGATCACGCCCTCCTGGAACACCTCCTGAAACGCGCCGATAGAAGCGGGTGCGCCGCCGCCGACGTCGACATGATGCGCAAGGTTGGCGACGTACCCTAGGAGCCTGCCGTCCACGTAGACCGGGGAGATCAGGCTGACATCGTTCAGGTGCACGCCGCTCGGGTGCGGGTCGTTCGTCACGATCGCGTCGCCTGGCCCGAGATTCTCGGCGCCGTAGCGTCGGATCGCGTGCGGCACCTGCTGCGCCATCGAGCCGAGGTGTACCGGCTGCGTGAACGCCTGGGCGACCGACCGCAGCTCCGTGTCGAAGAACGCGCACGAGAAGTCGGAGCGCGTCTTGATGTTCGTCGAGTAGGCGCTGCGCTTGAGCGCGAGCACCATCTCGTCGGTCGCGGCGACGAGCGCATTCCGGATCACCTCGAACGTGATCGGGTCGACGGCCCTGCTCATGCGCGTAACCCCGCTGTTGCCGCCACGTCGAGCTCGCGACCGCTGATCGCCACCCGGTACAGGTCGCGGGCGCGCTCGACGCTGACCTTCTCCTCGAGCACATCCCGGAGCACGCGCCTCGGGTCGCGCTCCTCCGGCGGCCCGTACCCACCACCACCGCAGGTGCGGTAGCTTACGACGTCGCCTGCGACGAGGTCGACCGTCCCCTTCGCCGGCAGCCGCCGCTCCTCCCCGTCGCGAATCAGGACGTACTCGGCAACGCGTCCCGGCTGACCTCCGAAGGCGCCTGCCGGGCCGGCGAGGGTCCGGTCGGAGAGAACCGTGAACGTCGTCGCGCGCTCGAAGAGGAAGTCCTTGCGCAACCCGAGACCACCGCGGAACCGCCCCGGGCCTTCCGAGTCCTCGACGAGCGAGAGACGTACGACCCGCACGGGGTAGTTGAGCTCGGTCTCCTCGATCGGAGCGTTCTCCGTGTTCTGGCCATGCGTCTGGATCGCGTCGGGGCCGTCGCTCGCATGACGCCCGCCGTACCCGCCGCCGAACGTCTCGAGGAAGCACGTGTACTCGTTCGTGGTCGGGTCGACGCCGCCGAAGCCCGCGTGGCACATCATCGCCTTCGTCCCCGCCGGGAGTGCGGCGGGCATGGAGGGGAGCAGGGCGCGGAAGATGATGTCGACGAGCCGGGTCTGCGTCTCCCAGCCGCCGACGACCGGCGAGGGCCACGTGCAGTTCGTGACGCTCCCCCGGGGCGCGTCGAGGTGCACGAGTCGATAGAAGCCGTCGTTCACCGGCAAGTCGGGGTCGACCAGGCACTTGAGCGCGTAGGCACAGGCCGAGAAGGTCTGGGCGTACGTCGAATTGACCGGAGCGCGCCGCTCGAGATCGCTTCCCGCCAGGTCGAACGACACCCCGTCCGTGGTGATCTCGACCCGAGCGCAGAGGCGTACCGATTCGTCCGAGTACCCGTCCGTATCGACCGACCCTTCCGCCTCGAACACCCCGTGAGGCAGGGCGGCGATTTCGGCGCGAGTGCGGCGCTCCGTGTAGTCGAGCAGCTCCTGCATCGCGGCGATGATCGTGGGATGACCGTGGCGCCCGACGAGCGCCTCGAGCCTCCGCGCCCCCGTCGCGTTCGCCGCGATCTGGGCGCGGAAGTCACCCGCCGTCTCGTGCTTGGAGCGGATCTGGGCGAGGATCAGGGAGAACACGTCGTCGACGATCCGTCCCCCTTCGACGACCTTCACGGGCGGGATGATCACGCCCTCCTGGAAGACCTCGCGAAAGGCGCCGATCGATGCCGGTGCCCCGCCGCCGACGTCGACGTGGTGGGCGAGGTTCGCGACGAATCCGAGGAGGACACCCTTGACGAAGACGGGCGAGATCAGGCTCACGTCGTTCAGGTGAACGCCGCTCGGATACGGGTCGTTCGTGATGATCACGTCGCCCGGCCCGAGTTTCTCCACGCCGTACACCCGCACGGCATGCGGGATCTGCTCGACCATCGAGCCGAGGTGGACCGGCTGGGTGAACCCCTGAGCAACGGCACGCAGCTCCGCGTCGAAGAACGCACACGAGAAGTCCGACCGCGTCTTGATGTTCGTCGAGTACGCGCTCCGACGCAGGGTCAGGACCATCTCGTCGGTCGCTGCGACGAGGGCGTTGCGAATCACCTCGAACGTGATCGGGTCGAGAGAAGGGGAGCTCATGCCCGGTTCCCTGCTCCCCACACGGAGCTGAACGTGCGACCTTCCGAGAACCGCGCACCCGAGAGGCTCGAGATGTCGATCGCCGGCTCTTGCCCCGCGATCGTCGCCGCCAGGGACTCCCCGATCGCAGGGCCGATCTTGAACCCGTGCCCGCTCCCCCCGAAGCACGAGTAGTAGCCTCCGATCTCCTCCTCACCCACGATCGGGTACCAGTCCTCGGTGATGTCGTAGACGCCCGAGTAGCCGGTGACGAACGCGCCCCCGTAGTTCGGCTGCGTGAGCGTCGGGGCGAGCGACGGGATCCGGTTCAGCAGCTTCGGAACCATCCCCTGCAGGTGCGCCTCGTCGGTGCCGTCGTCGTATGTCTCCGGGTCGACCGGCTCCATCTTCTTCGGCCACCCTTCACCGACGAGGACGCGGCCGCCGAGATACGGGCGGGTGTAGAAGCACTGCGGAACGTCGGAGATGACCGGATAGTCGTGGAACCCGTCGGCACCCTGCAGCGCGGGCGCGTCGAAGATCGCCTCATGCTCGCGGCTGAAGGTGATCGGATAGTCGACCCCGACCATGCGCCCGATCCGATCGCCCCACGGGCCGCAGGCGTTGACGACGACGCCCGTCGAGATCTCGCCGTCACCGGTCACGACACCTGTGACGCGTCCGCTTGCGGTCGAGATGCCGAGCACCTCGCAGCCCTCGTAGACGTGGAGGCCGTCGCGTTCCGCGGAGCGGACGAGCGACTCCACCGTCTGCACGGGATCGGCAAACCCGGACGTCGGCTCGTAACAGGCGAGAGCAACGTCGTCGAGTTGGAGCTGCGGCCAGCGATGCATCACCTCGTCTGGCGTCAGGAGTGATGTCTCGACCCCGAATCCCTGCTGCACCGGGATGATGTCACGGAGCCCCTGCTCGCCCTCGGGCGGCGCGAAGAGCATGTAGCCAATCTGATGGAAGCCGGCCGGCCCGCCGAGCTCCTCCTCGGCATTCCGGAACATCGAGGCACCTCGCACCGCCAGCCTGATCCCGACCTCGTTGGAGTAGTGCTGGCGAACGTGCGCTGCCGAGTATTGCGTCGAGCCACCGCAGATCGTTCGCTTCTCGAGGAGCACGACCTCGCCAAAGCCGAGCTTTTTCAGGAAGTGGGCCGTGCTCGCCCCCATGATCCCACCGCCGATCACGACGGCATCCGACTTTGCGATCACGTCGTTCGCCTCTCTTCTCGTAGCGTGGCCGTCGCCGCATCATCGACCAGCCCGTCGGCCTCGATCACAACGCCGTACAGCTCTCTCGCGGCCGCAACGCACACCTTCTCGTTCGCAAGGTCGTGCGCCACCGCGGCCGGATCGCGCGCAAGCGGATCGCCCCAGCCACCACCTCCCGCCATCCGATGGATGTACGTGTCGCCCACCCCGATGGTGGTCGAGAACATCGCGGGCAGCACTTCGTCGGTCCCGTCCGGATGCAGCAGGAGATTGCTCGAACGCGCCCCGCTGCAACCACCGGCGAGGCCGTACGGCGGCCGGTCGGCGCGATCCGAGCGCACGATCAGCGACGTCTCCGGCGTCAGGCAACGCCAGACGCGTTCGATCGCGAGGCCGCCACGGTGCTCGCCCGCACCCCCCGTATCGGGTACGAGCCCGTAGCGCTCAACGACGATCGGAAACTCGGACTCGGCGACCTCGATCGGGATGTTCGCAGCGAGGCTGGCGGGATTCGTCAGTCCGTCGTTCCCATCCCACGTCGGGGTGCCACCCCAGGTGCCGACGACGAGCTCGTAGAAGACGAATCGCTCGTCGGTTCCGGGCCGGTTGGCACCGAAGATGGCGAGGGTGTTACCACCCTCGCCCGCGGCCGGTATTCGGTGCGGAATCAGCTGTGCCAGAGCGCCGTTGAGCGCGTCGAGCACGCGGAATCCCGTGACGCCGCGCATCGAGGACGCCCCGGGCATGACCACCTCTGCCACGGTCCCGGGCTTCGTCAGAACGGTGATCGGCCGGAACGCCCCCGCGGTGTTCGGGACCTCGACGGTGAGGGCACAGCGGATCGCCTGGTAGACGCACGCCATCACGAAAGAGCGCGTGCTGTTGAGCGAGCCACGCACCATCGGCGCGGAATCGGTCAGGTCGGCGACGATCTCGTCTCCGGCGATCGTGATCCGCGCCGTAATCGGAACGTCGCGGGCATCGATCCCGTCCGAGCCGAGGTAGTCGGTGAAGGACGCGGTTCCGTCCCGCCAGGTCGCGATCTCCTGTCGTACGAGCCGCTCCGTGTACGCGATCAGCGCGACCGAGAGGTCGGCCAGCCGCTCGCGCCCGTATCGCCGAGCGAGCGCCCGTAGCTCGCGCTCCGCGACCGAGCACGCCGCCACCTGGGCACCGAGATCGCCAAACGTCATGCGAGGGATCCGCATGTTCGTCTCGATCAGCCGGTGCACCTCCTCGACGGGCTCACCCTCGGAGTAGAAACGGATCCACGGCATTCGCAGGCCCTCCTGGAAGATCTCCGTGTTGTCGCACGCGCTCGAGCCGGGTAGGCGTCCGCCCACGTCGCCGTGGTGGGCCGTCGTAACGGCGAAGCCGACGAGCGCGCCGTCGAGGTGCACCGGCTTGACGATGAAGATGTCTTGCAGGTGCATGCCCCCGTCGAAGGGGTCGTTCATGATGAAAATGTCGCCGGGGCGCATGCTGTCGCCGTAGTGGCCGAGCAGCGAGTCGATCGCGGTCGGGATCGAGCCGAGGTGGAACGGGACGCTGACGGCCTGCGCGATCGTCTCGCCGCGCGCGTCGCAGAGCGCGGCGGAGAAGTCCATGCCGTCGCGGACGACCGTGGAGTGCGCGGTGCGGATGATCGTCGTCGCCATCTCGTCGGCGATCGACTGGAGCGCGTTCGCGACGATCTGCAGCGTCACGGGGTCAGGTGCCAGCGACGAGCTGTCCGTCATGTCCCTGCCTCTTTCTCGAGCACGAGCGTCCCGGTCTCGAGGTGGCGTCGGACGCTCCAGCCGTCCGGGACGACGACGGTCGTGTCGTACTCGTCCACGAGCAACGGGCCGGTGATGGGGTCGTTCGTGATCGAGGCTCGCGCCACGACGCGAACTGTCCGGGCCTCGCCCCCGACCCATACCCGGCGCGTCGCATCGCGGTCGGGCGCGAGCGTCTCGGCAACGTCGAACGTCAGCGTCGCGCCCGAGACACCGAGCGCCGCAAGCCGGACTGCCCTCACCTCGACCGGCGAGCCGGGTTGCCCACGGACGCCGTACAGCACCTCGTGCTCGTCCTCAAACCGTACCCGGAGCCCTGCGAGTAGCTCCCTGTCGACCGGCCCCGACGGTAGCTCGATCTCGATCTCCCAGCTCTGCCCGCCGTAGCGCAGGTCGGCGGTTCGTGCCCAGGTCGGCTGCTCGCGCCCGGCAAACGCGCGGGCGAGCGGCATCTGCATCTCCTCGAGCAGTGCTGTGATCGTGCGGGGATCTACCGCGTCCACGTCGAGATGGCACGAGCGCACCTCGTGGAACTCGGGGCGCGCGAAGAGCAACCCGACCGCGCTGAACAGCCCTGCCACCGGGGGGACGACGATCGTCGTGACACCCAGGTCCTCGGCGAGCCCACCAGCATGGACGGGTCCGGATCCCCCGTAGGCGATGATCGCGAACTCGCGCGGGTCGCGTCCCTTCTCCGACGAAACCGCGCGCAGCGCACGCGTCATTCGCGCATTTGCAATGCGATGGATGCCGTCGGCCGCCTCTGCGATCGAGAGACCGAGCGGCTCTGCGACCCGGGCGATGGCCGTCTCCGCGAGCTCGTGCGAGATCGTGATCTGCCCGTCGGCGACCGGGCCTGCAGGGATCGTGCCGAGCACGACGTTGGCATCAGTGACGGTCGGCTCGACGCCACCCCGGCCGTAGCAGGCCGGCCCCGGATCGGCGCCCGCGCTCCTCGGCCCGACCTGGAGCCCACCGGCCGGGTCGAGCCAGGCAATGCTGCCGCCGCCCGCCCCCACCTCTGCAATGTCGATCGTCGGGATGCGCAACAGCTCGCCGGCTCCGCGGATCAGCCGGCTTCCCGCGGAGATCGATCCGCCCACCTCGTACTCGCGGCCGCGGGCGATCGCACCGTTCTCGATCAGCGACGCCTTCGCCGTCGTGCCTCCCATGTCGAACGCGATCAGGTTTCCGAGCCCGAGCCGCTGCGACATCCCGAGCGCCGCGACGACCCCGGCCGCAGGTCCCGACTCGAGTGCGAACACCGGACGGAGCTTTGCGTCGTCGGAGGTCATCACCCCTCCCGACGACTGCATGATCTGGAGCGGCGCCTCCTCCAGCCCGATCCCGTCGAGGCCGGTGCGGATGCGGTCGATGTACGACGCCATCAGCGGTCGCACGTACGCGTTGACGACGGTTGTCGCCGACCGCTCGTACTCGCGCTGCTCGCGAAGAATCTCGCTCGAGAGCGAGACCGTCGCCTCGGGCAGCTCCTCGGCGAGGATCGCCCCAACGCGCTGCTCGTGCTCCGGGTAGAGGTACGAATGGAGGAAGCAGACGGCGATCGAGTCAATCCTGAGCTCACGGAGCCGGCCCGCCAGCTCGCGCACCTGCGCGTCGTCGAGCGGCTGCAGGACCGTTCCGTCAGCCGTCATTCGCTCGGCCAGCTCGAAGCGAAGCCGCCGCTCGACGAGCGGTGGCGGCTTGCGCCAGAAGAGGTCATACATGTGGGGAACCCGCAGGCGACGCAGCTCGAGGACGTCGCGGAATCCCTGCGTCGTGATGAGCGCGGTTTCGGCGCCGAGGCGCTGCAGCACGGCGTTCGTCGCGACGGTGGTGCCGTGGACAACCTCGGTCACCGCTGTCGGATGACCGCCACCGGCGAGCCCGGAGACTGCCTCGACAACGGCCAGATCGTAGTTCGGCGGGGTCGAGAGGAGCTTGCGAACCTCCACCCGCCCGTCGGCCGTGTGGAGGAGAACATCGGTGAAAGTGCCACCGACATCGACACCGATCCGACCTGGAGCAGCCTCCGTGTCAGCCTTCCTCATGTGTGATTTGAAATATCAAATTGCATTCTGGGCGAGCTTAGAGCAAACTGTCGAGAAATGGAAGACCCCATCACGCCGATCTCTCCCCTCGAGGAGCGCGAGTTGATCGAGCAGCGAGTCGCACGCACGCTGCGCGACCTGATCGTCGGCGGCCAGCTGCCGTCGGGAACGCCCCTCGTACAGCGCGACCTCGCGAAGCAGCTCGGCGTCTCCCCCACCCCCGT
>JAYTJO010000457.1:0-3297 GCA_043730975.1 Thermoleophilia bacterium
AGGGCCGGTTGTGTGCGCTTGGAGCGCAGAGGAGCCCGCGCGCAGTCGGCATAATCCGGGGATGCAGGCAGCCTTCTCCCGATCGGCACGTGCCGACAGGAGGAGCCATGATCGATTCCAGAAGCGTTCGTCTTGGAGGCCCGTTGGCCTCGTACCGGGATGGTGTGTGGGCCGAGTTGCTCAGGCGCGGCTACACGCGGTTGTCGGGCCTCAACGTCCTGCGCCTGATGGCGTGCTTGAGTCGATGGATGGGCGTCCACCGGCTGCGGCCGCGGGACCTGGTGCCGGCGCGCTTGGACGAGTTTGCCTGCTATCGTCGCCGCGTTGGCTACACGTCATGGCGCACGACGCGCGGACTGGGGCCTATCCTCGACCACCTACGAGGCGTCGGCGCCGTTCGCCGGCCCGTCGTCGCCGCGACATCTACGCCTCTGGACCGGGTGATTCGAGACTACGGTCGCTACCTTGAAGAGGAGCGGGGTTGCGGTACCTCTGTCGTGGAGCACCGCGGACGCACGATACGAGTGTTCCTCACGTGGCGCTTCGGAAGAGCCCCACTGCGACTCGGGCGCCTTCGGCCCGACGACGTCACCCAGTTCATGCTTCGGGAATTTCGCGCGCGCAGCGTCGGCTCTGCACAACTGAGGGCCACCGCGCTGCGGTCCTTCCTGCGCTACCTCCACGTCGTCGGCCTCAACGACCGTGACCTGTCGGCGGCCGTTCCCCGAGCGCGCCGATCCCGGTTCCGCAGCCTCCCGAAGGACGTGCCGTTGCCGGACGTGTCGAGAATCCTCCAGGGGATCGACGCCAGCAGCCCGGCAGGCCGAAGGAAGCGGGCCGTGCTTCTGCTCCTCATCCGCCTCGGGCTTCGCCGAAGTGAGGTCGCGGCCCTGCGTTTGGAGGACATCAACTGGAGAGCGGGCGAGATCCTCGTGCGCGGGAAGGGAGGGAGAGCGGACCGGCTGCCACTTCCTCGCGACGTCGGCGCGGCCCTCGCCTCCTATGTTCGCCACGGCCGACCGCGCCGCGACTCGCGTCGGGTGTTCCTGGCAACGCGCGCTCCCTACGGGGATCTTACGCCGGGCGCGTTCACGTTACTGGTTCGCGAGGTGGGAGCGAGGTCGGGTGTGGTCGGGTTGAGCCCTCACCGGTTCCGGCACACGGCCGCCACGCAGATGCTGCGCAAGGGGACGTCGCTTCCGGAGATCGCACAAGTGCTTCGCCATCGCCATCTCGCCTCGACGGCGATCTACGCCCGGGTGGACGACGCGGCGCTTCGGACCGTGGTTCGTACGTGGCCGGAGGTGACCCGATGACGCGGCTCCACCAAGCGGCCAAGGACTACCTCACCCTGCGCCGGCGCATGGGCTATCGCCTCACGCAGGACGGCAAGCGACTTCTCGAGTTCGTCGAGTTCCTCGGTAAACAGGGGCAGACCAGGATCACCGTCGAGAACGCCTTGGCATGGGCCCAAGGGGCGGTTTCCGGGATTTCTGCGGCGCGGCGGTTGAGCGTGGTGCGCGGCTTCGCGCAGTTCCGGCAGCTGACCGACGCCCGCACGCAGGTTCCCGCGAAGGACCTGCTGCCGAACCGCCCCCGACGCCTGACACCCTACATCTACTCCAGCGAAGACGTACGGGTGCTCATGCGCGCGACGGAGATGCTCCGGGGACGGTTGATGCGCTCGACCTACTCGACGCTCTTCGGGCTCCTGGCCGCAACGGGCATGCGAGTCGGCGAGGCCACGGCGCTCGAACGCGACGACTTCGACGCCGTCGCCGGCGTGCTCCGTGTCTTGAAGGGCAAGGAAGGGTCGCTGCGGCGGCTTCCGTTGCACGCCACGACGTCCGACGCGCTGAGCGCGTACGCACGGCGACGCGATCGCGTCTTTCGCGATCCCCGCAGTTCGACCTTCTTCCTCTCGGAGGCCGGTACGGCACTGCTGCGCCAGAACGTCCACGAGACGTTCCTGCGCCTGATCGATCGAGCCGGCTTGGCGGACCGAAAGCCACGTCGGCCGCGGATCCACGACCTGCGCCACTCCTTTGCGGTCCATACCATGACGGACTGGTATCGAGCGAGTCGCGACGTCGAGCATCTCCTGCCTCGCCTGTCGGCCTACCTGGGCCACGTCTCGCCGGTATCGACGTACTGGTACCTCACGGGCACGCCGACGCTCCTGAGCGGCCCGGCGTTGCGACTCGAGCGGCAGATGAGGAGGTCGACGTGAAGCCGTTCCTCGCGCCCTTGCTCGAGGGCTTCTTCACCGAGCGGCTCGTGCGCCAGATGGGCGCGAGCCCCCAGACTGTGCAGGCCTACCGAGACGCGTTCCGCCTGGTGCTCGACTTCGCGACGCGGGACGTCGGGCGGGCTCCCTCGGACCTGCGGCTCTGCGACCTCGACGCCCCCTTCGTCGGGCGGTTCCTCCGCCATCTCGAGACGCAACGCGGCAACAGCGCCCGGACCCGAAACGCACGATTGGCGGCCCTGCGCTCGTTCTTCCGCTACGTCGCTCCGAAGGAGCCGGCCCACGCCGATTTGGTTCGACGAGTGCTCGCGATCCCCCAGAAGCGGTGCGACCGCAACATCGTCGCCTTCCTGACGCCGGAGGAGGTGAAGGCCATCCTGACGGCGCCGGATCGCACCACCTGGATCGGCCGGCGGGACCACGCGCTCCTCACTTTCGCAATCGAGACGGGGCTACGGGTCTCCGAGATCGCCGGGTTGACGACCGATCAACTCAGCCTTGGAAAGGCATCGCACGTGCGGTGTCGCGGCAAAGGCCGCAAGGAGCGCGTCACTCCCTTGACTCGCACGATGTCGAAGCTGCTCTGCGCGTGGTTGCGCGAACTCGGCGCCGAGACGCATGTGTTCCCCCGCCGACACGGGGGACCGCTCAGCCGGGACGGGGTCGCACGCGTGGTGGGCCTCCACGCCGCACGCGCCGCAGGAACCTGCGCGTCCCTGCGGGCCAAGCGGGTTTCCCCCCACGTGCTGCGGCACACGACGGCCGTGCAACTCCTGCGAGCGGGAGTGGATCGCGCCGTGATCGCCCTTTGGCTCGGCCACGAGTCCATCGAGACAACCCAGATCTACGTGGACGCCGATCTCTCCATGAAGGAGGAGGCACTCCAAAAGACCGCCCCACTCCCCACGCGACACGGCCGTTACGAGCCCACCGACTCCCTGCTCGCCTTCCTCGAGGAGCTCTGATTATGCCGAGCCCGGAACGCTACAAGCCGCCTCTCAGGCGGCTGCGATGGGCCAACTCGGCATAATCCGGAAGTCGGCATTATG
>JAYTJO010000458.1:0-5350 GCA_043730975.1 Thermoleophilia bacterium
TACGGCAAGGAGAGCGTGATCGGGTCGTGGCGCCCCTACAAGGTGCGCCCGGCAGCGGACGATCCGGTCGGGCACCGCTACGAGCTCGGTACCTGCCAGCACGAGCTGCTCGCCGGCCTCGTCGCTGCGTTCGACTACATCGACTCGCTCGGCTGGGACGCAATGGTCTCACACGAGCGCGCGCTCGGGCAACGTTTCCTCGACGGACTTCCAGAGGCGATCGACCTCTACGGGCTGCCGACCATGGAGGGCCGTGTGCCGACGTTCTGCTTCAACGTGCCGGGCCACACCTCGGAGGAGGTGTCGACGCACCTCGCAGACAAGTACGAGGTCGCCGTCTGGTGGGGGAACTACTACGCAATCGAGACGATGCGCGCCCTCGGGCTCGACGAGTGGATGGGGGCCGTCCGCGCGGGATTCGTCCACTACAACACGGAGGAGGAGGTCGACCGCCTGCTCGCCGGTCTGACGGAGCTCCTTTGAAGATCCTCGTTCTCGGTGGCACGCAGTTCGTCGGGCGTGCACTCGTCGAGGCTGCGCTCGCTGCCGGCAACGAGGTCACGCTCTTTCACCGGGGAGTGACGAATCGTGACCTGTTCCCCGAGGCCGAGCACATCCTCGGCGACCGCGACGGCGGCCTCGGCCTGCTGGCCGACCGCAGGTGGGACGTCTGCATCGACGTCTCCGGATATCTCCCACGGCTCGTCGCGGACTCGGCAACCGCTCTCCGCGACAGCGTCGAGCGCTACGCCTACGTCTCCACGATCTCGGTCTACGCCGACCTCGCCGTGCCGCGCGACGAGAGCGGGCCGCTCGCAACGATCGAGGATGAAACGACGGAGGACATCTGGAAGGACGGAGCCTACGGGGCGCTGAAGGCCCTCGGCGAGCGCGCCGTGAACGACGTCTACGGCGAACGCGCGGCAATCGTGCGGCCGGGGTACATCATCGGCCCCTACGACCACACCGGACGCTTCCCGTGGTGGGCCCACCGCGCAGCGCGCGGCGGTGAGATGATCGTGCCGGCATCGATGGCGCGCGAGTTCCAGGCGATCGACACCCGCGATCTCGCCGACTTCCTGCTCATCCGCGCCCGCTCACCACTCACCGGGGTCTTCAACGCGACCGGGCCTGTGCCACCCGTGACGATGCTCGACCTCGTGGAGGCGGCTGCGAGCGCGAGCGACACCGACCTCAACGTCGAGGTGATCGACGACGCGTTCCTCACAGCTCAGGGGCTCGAGAACGAGCTGCCACTGTGGGCCGACGATCCGGACTGGGTCGCGTGGGCTCGAGTCGACGTCTCGAAGGCGATCGGCGCCGGGTTGACGTTCAGGCCGATCGAGGACACAGTGGCGGCGACGCTCGCTCACACCGAGATCGTGCCGGGGATCGGGCTCGAACCCGAGCGCGAGGCGGAAATCCTCGCGGCGTGGCACGACCACTAGCTGTCCGCTCGGCAGCCTGACGGCGGGCGGGCGAGAAACAGCAGCGTGCCGCGGCAGATGCCCTGAGCAGCCTTCTCCCGGACTCGATCCGTCGAGAGCGCCCGGTCCTCCGTCGCGTTCGTCATGAATCCGACCTCGACAAGAATCGTTGGCACGTCGGCCCAGTTGAAGCCCGTGAAGTCGGCTCGTTCCTGGAGGCCTCTGTCGGGGAATCCGAGCGACTGGACGAGCTCGCTCTGCACCGTCCTCGCTGCGGCGCGGCTGGGCGCGTAGATGTCGTCCGTCCACCCCTGCCGGAGTGCCGGAGAGAGCGTGTGCGATCCGCGAGCTCCGGGCGACGATGCGCCGTCGGCGTGGATGCGCAGGAAGAGAGCCGCGCCGGCACGGTTCGCGATCCCGGCGCGGGCGACGTTGCCGATGCTGGTACCGGCGGTGCGCGTGCGTGTCATCACGACGCGAACGCCTGCCCGCTCGAGCAGCGCGCGAACGCGCAGCGAGATCGCGAGGTTGAGCTGTGCCTCCGTCGTTCCCGAGACGACGCCGCTCGTGCCGCCTCCATCCTTGATCTTTCGGGTCGCGGAGCCCGGCCCGATCGGCTCCGTCCGGAGGTTGGCCCGGAGGTCGTGTCCGGGGTCGATGACGACGACCGGCGGAGACCCGGCCGTTGCCGCCGATGCGAGCATCGCCAGGGCAAGCGCTCCAAGGAGCACCACTCCGATCCGCGGGCTCACCGAGGAGGGCCTGCAATTCTCCGTACGAGTGCAAGGGTGATATAGGCGCCCGGCACGAACAGGATCGCGGCCGCAGCCATCAGCACCTTGGCCGCCGTGCTGTCGAGATCGACTGCGAGCGCAGCGAGCATGCATGCCGCGCCGAGGCCGCAGAGACCCGGGCCGAGATAGTCGCGACGCCTCACTTGACCATGGTGCCTGCACGACCGTCAGGCAGGTGCGAACGCGTTCGCTGTCGGCCTAGCTGCCTGCTAGATCGTTGCAGGAGGACGAACCCTCGAACGCAGATTCGAGCTCGCCCTTCGCGTCAAGGCCCTCGAGCTCGGAGAGCGTCGAAGTGACCTCCGTCCCCATCGTTCCGAGCGCACTCGAGATCACCGGCACAGCGGCGAGGATCCCTGCGACACCGGAGGCCCCGTCGAGCGCCTCGTCGATAGTGGCCACCTCGGACTTGAGATCCGTAGCGAGCTGGTCTACCGATTCCTTCGCCTGCTGGCCGGCCTCCGTGTCGGGCTTGCCGAGTCCCTCGATATCCGACGTGAACGTCTCCGTCGCGCTTTTCGCGTCGTCGACCGCGCCCGTGAGTGAGTCCTTGGAAAGACCGCCGGCGGTGATCGAGTCTCCGATCGAGGAGATCGACGTCGTCCAGGTGCTGATCGCGGTGCAGAGGCCATCGGCCCATTCGGCCGCCGGTGAGGCGTCGGTGCTGCTGTCGCCGCTGTCGCTCGAGCCCCCGCAGCCGGCGGCGAGGAGGGCGGCGCCGACGACCGTAGCGGCGAAGAGGGCACGCTTGGAGAGAAGAAGAGAAGGCATGGGATCAGAGTAGGTGATAGCGCGACGCCAGGCTTGGAGCACGTTTCAGAATGAAGCCTGGCGTCGCACGTTCCTACAGTCCGAACTCTGCGCTGACGCGACCGACTTCTACTGCGGTCTTCAGGGCCGCGTAGTCCGTCTCGTTCTGATCCGCGTACGCCTCGGCGAAGCGTGCCATTGCGCGGTCGAACGTGTCGCTCCCGCCGAGATACCCGGCGATCGCGACCCCGTCGCCGGCCCGTGCGTGCGCACGCGCGAGTTCCATGCCGCAGATCCGCGCGTAGATCCCGAGGCCACGGGGCTCCATGAGCTCGACCGCCGCCGACATCTTCGAGTCCCACAGCTGACGAATATAGAAGTCACGTTTGATGCCGTCGACGCCCTCGATCTTGATCCAGCCGAGCATGATGTCACTCGCGGCCTGCGTCAGGCGCTGGCCCTCGACCACGCGCTGACCGCTGTTTGCGAACTCGCTGCGGCCGAGGAACGGCTCGAGCACCGATTGCTGCGCCTCCTTGAACTGAAGGAACAACGGATCGTCGTCGTCCCGGCCGAGGAGGAGGCAGATCCACGCACGCGTGCCGACACTGCCGACACCGACCACTTTGCGGGCCGCGTGGACGTACCGGTAGCGCTCGAGCAGCTTCCGCCGATCGCCGGCGAGGGTTCGCCGGTAGGAGCGGATCACGGTGTGCAGGAACTCGTGCATGCGATCCACCTGATCGCCGGCGATGTCCTCGATCGGAACGATCAGCGGCGGGTCGCCGGTAATCCTCGGTTCTCCATCGACGATCGTCGTCAGCTTGCCGAACGCCTTCATGCTGTCCTTCGCGCGACCCTTGGCAACGTTCGCGTCCATCCGCTTCATGTTCGCTTTCATGTCCTGCCCCGAGGCCTGGCGGCGGATCTCGACCATCAGCTCGTCGACGTCGATCCGCGAGTACCAGAGCGGAAGATTCCCCATCGCCGAAAAGTCGCGAATGCTTTCGCGGTACGACCGACCCACCTCGAGGTTGATCGCCTCGCGCTGCTTCTCGTCGAAGCCGCGATCACGGCCCGCGACCGCGAAGCTCGCGACGAGCCGCTTCACATCCCACTCGAAGGGGCCGGGGAGCGTCTCGTCGAAGTCGTTGAGGCTGAACACAAGCTTGCGGTCGGGCGCGGCATAGCCGCCGAAGTTCGAGAGGTGCGCGTCGCCACAGAGCTGCGTGTGGAGCGCCGTGCGCGGCCCACTGGCAAGATCTGACGCCATGAGGTAGGCGGCGCCGCGGTAGAAGGTGAACGGTGAGACGAGCATGCGACCGTAGCGAATCGGCACGAGCTCGGGGACGCGGCTCGTTGCCTGCTCCTCGAGCAGCTCGACCGGATCGGGACGATGCGCCGCAGGCTCCCAGTCACCGTGTGACCTCCGCGATACCTCGGCACGTGTCGCCTTGCCGCGCGCCGTGCGCTCGGCAACCGTGAAGTGCTCAACTCGACCCCCGACAGCCGATCGCTTCGCGGGCGTTTCCGTGCCGCCGTGACCTTCCTCCTGGTGCGGTGCTTCCGGTTCGTGCTGAGTGTCGTTTGTCCCCATCGTCAGATCCTCGTCACTGGAACTCATTCGTCAACCCTCCCCTTCGTTTCCGCCTTCGAACGCGGCGCTGATCGCCGTCGTATCGAGCCGTCCCCGCTGAGGACGGCACAAATGTCAATGTCCGGTGTCCACGGTGAGTCTATTCGACGACCGCCCGTATTCCTGTTGTCGCCGGATGGGCAGTCGCCGACTGGTCGAGTGACGCTGAACGTGATCGTGCTCTACGCGTTGACGGCGCGGTGGGACAAGAGCAAGACAGATATGGCCTAGACCAGCGCAACGAGGCCCCCGATCAACCACCAGCGGCCGGCTGAGCCTGCTCGGTCTCGAGTGGGCGGCCAGTAAACAGGATCACGATGCTCACCGCGGCCACCCAGAGGGGGAAGAGCAGCACCACGAACTTGAAGAACGAGACGCCGAAGAGCATGATCACCGCGACCACGAAGCCGGCGATCACGAGCCAGCGGGGAAGGCTCCCTGTGCGTAGCGCCAGCATCGAAACGGAGATCATGAACACTGCGGCCGCACGGACGCCGTAGACGTAGAGGAATGTGTACGCGAGTGCGCGTGCAAGCCCGATCACGTCCGGGCTCGGGAGCGGCGCCCCCTGGAACTTCACCGCCAGGAGCGGAGCACCGGCGGCGGCGGCTGCGGCGAACAGCATCGCCACGAAGAGCAAGCCACTCCCGAGGAAGACGGTCGCGAAGAACCGATCCTCCCGGTCACCGACGTGACTCCGGATCACCGCGATGAACCAGAGGAACGCGATGCCCGCGAACGGC
>JAYTJO010000459.1:0-6796 GCA_043730975.1 Thermoleophilia bacterium
CGCGTGACCGCGGTGATTCCGGTGATCGACGAGGCGGAGTCGCTTCCCTCGGTGCTCGCGGAATTCGGGACGGCGACCGTCGAGACGATCGTCGTCGTCGACGGCGGGTCAAAGGACGGTACTGCAGAGCTTGCACGTGCAGCGGGTGCGCTCGTCGTCGTCGAGTTGCGCCGCGGCTACGGGCGCGCCTGCCTCGAAGGAGCGCGCGCGACAGACGCGGAGATCCTCGTCTTCCTCGACGGCGATGGGAGCGATGATCCCGCTGCAATCGAATCGCTCGTCGAGCCGATCCGGTCGGGGCGCGCAGCGCTCGTGCTCGGTACCAGGACGGACCCGGAACGCGGCGCCCAACACGGTCACCAGCGGCTTGGCAATGCGCTCGTCTCCCTCCTCGTGCGCCTCTGTTACGGCGCGCGGATCCATGACATCCCACCGATGCGTGCGATCCGACGGGACACACTCGAGCAGCTCGGGATGGCCGAGCTGACGTACGGCTGGCCTACCGAGATGATCGTCAAGGCGGCCCGTCAGGGCTTGCCGATCCTCGAGATCCCCGTGCCGTCGCGCGCACGACGAGGTGGCGAATCGAAGGTCTCCGGGAAGCTCGGGCCTTCGATCAAGGCAGGAACGAGAATGCTCCACGTCGTCGTCCGGTACGGCTGAGCGCCGAGTCCGATCCTTACTCCGTAAGATCTTGTTGAGAATTCGAGCCTTGACGGCAAGCGGTGGCGACCGCCAGACTGCGGAGCGATGAGGCGTCGCCCAGCACTCGCGCTTGCCGCGACGATCGTCGTTGTCGGCATGGCGCTCACCGTCGCGTCCTGTGGTGGCGAGGACGATGATGAGGGATCCGGCACGCCCGTTTCGTTCTCACAAGTCGAGGCGGTTTTCGAGTCGAATGGTTGTCAGGGCTGCCATCCCGGGGTCAACTCGTCGCTCGATCTCACGAACGGCAAGGCGTATGACGACCTCGTGGGAATCAGAGCGCTCGAGGATCCCGATCTCTACCGCGTCGTCGCGGGTGATCCCGGGAACAGCTTCCTCTACCTGAAGGTCGGCGGCGACCCCGTGATCGCGGACATTCCTGCGGTCGGGTCGCGCATGCCGCCGGGAGCGCCTCCGATGGCTGCCGAGGACATCGCGATCATCCGCGACTGGATCGCTCAGGGCGCAAAGCGGGACGACGGGACGACCGGTGGTCCACAGGTCACGACGCCGGGAACGCCGCCGCCGAGCGTCGAGGGAAGCGCGTCGTCCACCGAGCAGAAGGGGTCGGGCACGATCACCGGCACCGTGATCGATCAGGCGCGCAAGCCGATCGCGGGGGCGTTCGTCACGTTGCTGCTGCAGGGAGCAACGCTGCAGGGCGGGGAAGAGCACTACCGGGTCGCGGTCACCGATTCGACCGGAAAGTACACGCTCGCGGACGCGCCCGAGGGCCGATTCCTGCTCAAGGCGTACGCGCCGAAGTCGATCTACGTCTCCCGCATCGTTGCCCTCGATGAGGGAGAGACCGAGACGGTGAACTTCGGGCTCCCGACGCGCATCGTCCCGAACCCGACGATCTCGAAGCCCGAAGTGTCCGGCACGAGCCTGTCGATGACCGTCGCCGGATCGAACCTCGACGGCAACTACACGCTCGCGGTCAACCCCAAGGCCGGAATCACGGTCGAGTTGCACAACGCTGACAACGCTCCCGGCCGCTGGTCGGCAACGAGTCCTTCGGCGCTTCCCGGGCCCTGGGTCTTCCTCGGCGTCGATGAGCAATGCAACGTCTCGGACTTCCTCACCGTCGAGGGCTGATCGCGGTCGCTGCGCTCGTCGTGGGGTGCGCGGTCGCGGTCCTCGTGATCGTCGTCGGATCGCGGGGCTCGGCGCCTCGCTTCGCGACAGACGTGCAGCCGATCTTCGACGGCAAGTGCATCTCATGCCATCCGGTTGCCTATCCGTACCTCGACCTGCGGCGCGGGAAATCCTACGCCGATCTCGTTCGTGTTTCGGCGGCGACACGGCCCGCGTTCGAGCGGGTGGTGCCCGGTAAGCCCGAGTTCTCGTACCTGCTCATTCACCCGCCCGACCCGTCGCTCCGCGGTGTACTCACGCGCGACGACCGGGAAACGATCGCCGCCTGGATCGAGGCCGGGGCGAAAAATGACTGACCATCCCAGGTGGACAGCATGACGTGGCTCGTCACCGGCGGGTCGGGGTTCCTCGGCGTTCATCTTCTCCGGCGTCTTGGCGAACGGGGCATCGCCGTGCGTTCGCTCGATCTCGAGCCGCTCGAGGACGGGTTCGCCGGGGTCGAGTCGATCGTTGGCGATGTTCGGGACGAAAGCGTTGTTCGCCGTGCGCTCGAGGGCGTGGAGGTGCTCGTTCACGCCGCGGCGGCGCTCCCGTCCGGGGGGAACCTCGAGGCCGTCAACGCTTCGGCGACGACCGAACTGGCGCGCCTCGCCCGCGAGGCCGGCGTCCGGCGGAGCGTCTTCGTCTCCTCCGGGGTCGTCTACGGGATCCTGCCGCCGCCGGTCTCGGAGACTGCAACACCACAACCGTGTGAGCCGTACGGTCGCTCGAAGCTCGCCGCCGAACGGGCCTGGCTCGCGGCTGCACCCGCTCCGCTCGTCCTCCGACCCTCGGCGTTCATTGGCCCGGAGCGGCTCGGGGTCTTCGGGATTCTCTTCCGCTGGATCGGTGAGGGGCGCCGGATCTACGTTCTCGGGAACGGTGCAAATCGCTACCAGCTGCTCGACGTTGCCGATCTCGTGCATGCGCTCGAGCTCGCCGCGGATCACCCGGGCGACGGTGTGTTGAACGTCGGAGGTCGGATCAGTGGCACGATTCGAGCCGATCTCGAGACCCTGATCCGACACGCTGGATCGCGCAGTAGGGTCGTCGGGATTCCTGCGGCTCCGGCGAAGGCAGCCCTGGCGGTGCTCGATGCTGCGCATCTCTCGCCGCTACAACGGTGGCATCGCCTCTCTGCGGACAGAGACATCGTGTTCGATTGCTCGCGAGCCGAGGAGATGCTCGGCTGGAAACCCACTCGAAGCGGAGCGGAAACGCTGATCCGCTCCTACGACTGGTACCGCGCGGACGGTGAGAGTCGCCCTGAGGGCATCGCGCACCGCAGCCGCTGGCGCGAGCAGGCGCTCGGCGTGCTCCGGAGGATCTCGTGACCGGCATCGTGCTCGTCGTCGCGAAGGCGCCCATCCCAGGTCGT
This sequence comes from Thermoleophilia bacterium, assembly GCA_043730975.1. Lineage (GTDB taxonomy): Bacteria > Actinomycetota > Thermoleophilia > Gaiellales > Gaiellaceae > Gaiella. The sequence continues at coordinate 3,221 of JAYTJO010000459.1, forward strand.
TCGAAGACGAGACTCGTTCCCCCGCTGAGCGCGGAGCAGGCGGCGGAGCTCCATCAATGTCTGCTGCTCGACACGGTCGATGCGTGCCGGAGGGAGATCGCGGACACGCGCATCCTCTTCGGCTCGGAGGCCGACCGTGCACCCCTCGGGGTCTTGCTCCCGGGCGTTCCGCTCGTCCAGCAGGAGGGACGCGGCCTCGCTGACGCTCTCCGCCTCGGGGTCGCTCGACATGTCGAGGAAGGCCCGGTGGCGCTCGTCTCGTCGGACATTCCGGGTGTCCCTCCCGGCTCGTTGACCGCGGCCTTCGCCGCGCTGGCGGACGGCGCGGACGTGGTGCTCGGACCCGCGATGGACGGCGGGTACTGGCTCATCGCAATGCGAGCAGCCGACGATCGCCCGTTCCGGGACATCCCATGGTCGACTCCAGCCGTCCATGCCGTCACGCGTGCGCGGTGCGAGGCGGCGGGCCTCCGTGTTGTCGAGGTGCAGGCGTGGCGCGATGTCGACACGCTGGTCGACCTCTCCATCACCGCGCACGACCCGATACTCGAGCGAGCCCCCCTCTCGGCCGCGCTGATCGCCCGGCTCGCTCCGTCGTTGCCGGATTCACCTCCGCTCGAGCTCCTCTCGAGCGAGTTGCTCGCCTCGTCGCCGTGGCGTGACCACATCGACGATCGACTGCGTTGGGACGGCCGTGAGACGTCGTACTCCTACCTCGGCGTTCCGCGCGCGGTCTTCGTCGCCGCGGTCACGGACGACCGCGAGATGCTCTTCGTGAAGCAGTACCGCCATCCCGTGCGGGACTGGACGCTCGAGGTGCCCGCTGGATCGGTGACGGACGGGGAGTCGTCTCTCGAGGCGGCGCGGCGGGAGCTCCGCGAGGAGGTCGGGGGCGAGGCCGCGGACTGGCTGCACCTGACGACCTTCTTCTCCTCGAGTGCGCACCTGAGCCTCCGCTCGGATGCGTGGCTCGCCACCGGCGTGTCCGTTGGAGAGGCCGACCCCGACGAGGAGGAGCGCGTCACGCTCGTGCGGATGCCCCTCGACGAGGCGGTCCAAGCTGCCAGGAAGGGCGGCTTTGCGGAGGGGCAGACTGCCCTGACGATCCTGTTGGCGGCGGAGCGCCTCGGACTCACGCGGGGGACGGGGTAACGTGTGGCCGGCACGCGACGTCCCCGAACTCACGACGAGTCGTTGAAGCGCATCGGCGGGGCGCGCTCGTGGTGACGACGCCCGTGCCGGAGGCGCGATCGTGGTACGCCGTTCGTACCTTCCTCTGGACCCGCGCAGCGATCACCGCCATCGCGTTGCTCGCCGCGCTCCTTCCGACGCACGCGCGTCTGGAGCGCGAGGGCGCAAGCCCGCTGCTCCATGATCTCGGCTGGCCCATCGATCTCTGGGCGCGGTGGGACAGCGTCTGGTACCTGGCGATCGCCGAGCTGGGGTATCACGGAGCCGCCGAGACGCTTGCCTTCTGGCCTCTCTACCCGGCACTCCTCGTCACCGTCGGAGCTGTGCTCGGTGGCCATGATCTCACGGCCGGCGTGCTCATCTCGCTGGCCTCACTGCTCGGCTCACTCATCTTGCTCGAACGTCTCGGCGGGCGACTCGTCGGTGGGCCGTCGGCCCGGCGTGCGGTGCTCTACCTGGCCCTCTTCCCGATGGCGTTCTTCCTCGGCGCCGTCTACAGCGAGTCGCTCTACCTGCTCCTCGCTCTTGCTGCATTCCTCCTCGCCGAACGGGGGCGGTTCCTTCCCGCGGGCCTCGTCTGCGGTCTCGCGATCCTGACCCGGGTGGCCGGCATAGCCCTCCTGCCCGCGCTCGCCATCATCGCCTGGCGCTCGGGACAACGGCGGCGGGCGCTCCTGTCGCTCGCGGCCGCACCGCTCGTCGCCTCGATCCATCTGCTCGTCGTTCACGACGCGCGCGGCAGCCTCGATGACCTGTCCGGAGCCCAGGCGTTGTGGCAGCGACATCTCTCACCTGCCGGGCCGCTTGGTGGTATCTGGCACGGCCTGGGGAAGGCTTGGGCGACCGCCCTCGAGTTGGGCGACAGCGGCGGACCCGATCTCCTCTGGCCGAGCGAGCTTCTGAACGCAGGATTCCTGATCCTGTTCATCGTGCTCACTGTGGTCGCCTGGCGGCGCGTCGGCGCGCCCTACGGTCTCTTCGCTGCGCTCAGCCTTGCGCTTCCGCTCAGCTTCCCTGCGACACCGTCACCGCTCCTCTCGCTGCCGCGCTTCGGGCTCGTCATCTTCCCCTTCTTCCTCGCACTCGGCGTTCTCGGTGCGCGCACGCGTGTCAACGTCACGATCATCGGGGTCAGCTCGGTGCTCCTCGTTCTCGCCACGGTCGAGTGGGTGCGTTGGGGATGGATCGGGTGACAACGCGCACGGGGGTGCTCGTTGCTGCAGCGCTCGTGGTCGCTGCTGCGAGCGTCGTCTGGGCTCTCTCGCGTTCCGATCAGGTCGTCGAGTCGGTCGCCGGATCGACCCTCGTCGGAACGTGGATCGACCCGGATGGAGACGGCGTCCTCGAGCGCGGCCCCGGCGAACCCCTCGTCCCCCGCGACGATCTCGCGCCGGTCGCCGAGCCGTCGCATGAGCTCGCGACGTTCGCACAGCTTACGGACGCGCACCTACTCGACGAGGAGTCGCCCGCTCGACTCGAGCCACTCGATCGCTTCGGACAGCCGTTCACCTCGGCGTTCCGCCCGCACGAGACGTTAACCGCGCAGGTGCTGACGGCAACGGTGCGCGCGCTCAACCGATTCGAGCTGCAGGCGGTCGTGGTGACGGGCGACCTGATCGACAACGCACAGCGGAACGAGCTCGAGACGGCAATCACCGTGCTCAACGGCGGACGCGTTGATCCGGCGAGTGGCGCGCGCGGCTACGAGGGCGTTCAGGAGGCGGCCAACCCCGATCCGGTCTACTACCGCCCCGACGTCGATCCGCCCCGGAACCCGGGTCTGCTTGCCGCTGCGCAGCGCCGTTTCGTCTCGCCGGGTCTTCGCGCACCCTGGTACCCGCTCCTCGGAAACCACGACCTGCTCGTGCAGGGGAACGTCACGCCGAGCGCGCGGACGCGAGCGATCGCGGTTGGTGCCCGGAAGCTAGCCGGTCTCGATGATGAGTTCGTGGACGCCGCACGTATCGCCGAGCTCCGGCCGCGCAACGTTGAGGAGGTTCTCGCCAACGGACTGCCCGGCCCGTCGGTACGTGTCACCGCGGATCAGCGACGGCGCGAGATGGGTGCGCGCTTCGTGGTCGAGCAACTTCGCCTCGCGAGTGGCCAGGGTGGCAGCGGCCCGTTGCTCGACTACAGCTTCGAGATCGCCCCCGGTGTTCGCGGCATCGCTCTCGACACGACCCGGCGTGGGAACGGAGCGTCGGGGATCGTTCGGCCGGCACAGGTGCGGTGGCTCCGCGAGGCGCTCGTCGCGGCTGGTGACGACCACGTGGTCGTCTTCTCCCACGCACCCCTCACGACCGCAGAGGGCGGGGGTGCCGCGCTTGCGCTTCTCGACGCCGATCCGAACGTCGCTGCCGTCGTCTCCGGAGACACGCATCGCAA
>JAYTJO010000460.1:0-5235 GCA_043730975.1 Thermoleophilia bacterium
TCAAGACATTCGTGCTGGCGGCCGCGATCGAGAAGGGGATCGATCCGGACTCGAGCTACTACGTCTCTGCCCCGTTCACCTATCGGCCCGTTCCCGACGGCAATTGCGATGACGGATCCTGGTGGTGCGTGAAGACCTACGACTCGACCTACAACGGGTGGACATCGGTCTCACGAGCGACACTTCGCTCGGACAATGCCGTCTATGCCCAGCTGACCCTGGACGTCGGGCCCGAGCAGGTCGGCAAGACGGCCCGCAAGCTCGGCGTGCGCTCGCCGCTCGAGGTAGGGGGCCAGTATGTTCCGGCGATGGGGCTCGGGTCGGTGGCCGTCTCTCCGCTCGATATGGCGTCCGCGTACGCGACGCTTGCCGCCGGGGGCATCTACTCGGAACCGACGGCGATCCGCAAAGTCGTCCTGCCAAACGGGAAAGAGGACACGAGCGCCGGTTGGGGCGAGCCGAACCGGGCCCGCGTGATACCGGACGGCGTCGCCGCGAAAGTCACCGAGATTCTCGAGGACAACGTGAGCTATGGCACGGGCGTCAGAGCGGGGTTCGGCCGCCCGGCCGCCGGGAAGACGGGGACGACGGACAAGCACGCGGACGCCTGGTTCGTCGGGTACACGCCGGAGCTTGCCACGGCCGTCTGGATGGGCTACGCCGCCGGCGAGATCCCGATGGAGAACGTTCACGGCATCGCCGTCTCGGGGGGTAGCTTCCCTGCAGAGATCTGGCGGCGACTCATGGAGCGGACGATCGGCCTGCGGCCCGTGAGGGAGTTTCCCGAGCCGAAGACCCCACCCGTGTATCAGCCGTTCCAACGCGGCCCCCTGGCGCTGAGTTACGATCCCCTCTACGTCGCTCCGACGACCAGCACCGAGACCGAGACGACCGAGACCGTTCCGGCGGAGACAACGGCCCCGCCGCCCTCGGCACCGGCCAAGACGCCCAAGAGCCCGTGACGCGGTCGGCCGCGGTTCCGGCCGGAGCGGCGACGTTCGCACTCGTCACGGGAGCCTGCGCGCTCGCGTGGCAGACCGACTCGCCGCTCGTGCCGCTTCACGGCGGCACTGTCGGGGGCGCGGCGCCGTGGTTCCTCGTCCTTCTGCTCGGAGCGTTTGCGACGTATCTCGTCGCGCTCGCAGCGATCCGGAACGTGCCGACCTCGGCACGGACGGTCATCGTCCTCGCGGCTGCGATCCAGTTCGTCCCGGTCGCTGCGCCTCTGCTTCTCTCCACGGATGCGTGGTCGTACTGGTCGTACGGGTGGATCGGCTCGACGGGGGGCGGAAACCCGTACGCCGAAGCACCGGAGCAATTCCCCGAGAACCCCGCTCTCCCGTGGATGGGAAGCGCCTGGCTCGACACGACGAGCGTCTACGGGCCGGCCTTCACGATCGTGTCCGAACCGCTCGCCGCGGTCGCCGGCGATTCGGAGGACGTTGCAGCGTGGGGGTACAAGACCCTCGCGGCGCTCGCCGCCTTTGTGTCGGCGCTTCTGGCAGGCCGCCTCGCTCGGCGAAGGGTGTTCGCGATCGCGTTCGTTGGCTGGAATCCGGTACTCGCGATCCATGCTGCCGGAGGAGGGCACAACGATGCCTGGGTCGGCGCGCTCATTCTGGCAGCGCTCGCCCTCTCGGCGTCGCGGCGCCTGCAGGCCGCCGGCGTGATGTGGGTACTTGCGATCACGATCAAGTGGGTGCCGATCCTCTTCCTGGCGCTCCGGGCCGTCGAAGCGCGCGCGTCAGGCAGGCAAACAGGCCACCGAGGCTTCGCGATCGCCGCGATTGCGGTCGCGGCAACGGCGACCGTCCTCTACGGCTTCTCCTGGCCTCTCGCGATCTTCCCCCTCGCCGGCAACGCCGCTCTCGAGACGAGCTACGCGATACCACACCGACTCGAGCAACTCGGGCTTCCGGGAGGGGTGGCGCTCGGGCTTGCGGTTGCGGTGTTTGTGGCAGGGTTTGCGTGGCTCGTCCGTGAGGCGGGTCGTGGTCGTGCAAGGCTCGGCCTCGCCGCGTGCCTCGTGCTCGTCACGACGCCCTATCTCGCAGTCTGGTACCTCGCCTGGGCCGTCCCCCTCGCGGCCGCAGACGAGGATACGCCGGCACTCGCAACCTGCCTCGTCCTGTGTCTCTACTTGCTACCACAGACAGTTCCGGTCTAGACCACTAGAGGACTAGACCTTTAAGGCGTACGCGTAAAGACGACAACTCCGTCCTCCTCGCGCGCCACGACCCATAGGCCGCTCCTCCGAAATCGTGCGTAGGCCGCCGGGAACCGAGTTCCCGGACCGTTGTCGAGGTAGCTGGGCCGCGTTAGATCCAATGCAACCCAGTGCGCTTCGCGGATGACCGGAAAACTGAAAACACGCTCGCGTTCGGAGAGATGCGCACCGAGCGTATTGGTCGCGCTGACCGGAACCCCCGCGGGAATCACACGCAATACCCGTGCAGCGGCCCGATCGTGCGAGGTCACGACGTGATCGTCGGTCGCGAGCGTCGAGCCGAACGGCACGTGAGCCCAGATCGGGAGGGGTCCGAGGATGACGCCGGCAACGAGTACGACCGCAACCAGCACCTTTCCGAGGGTGGGTGACGCGCCCGGCCAGCGCCGCTCCACTTTCGCCGCCCCGAGCACTGCCGCTGCCACGAGCCCCGGGATCGCCCCGGCCGTGTAATGAAAGTGAATCGAGGTCTGGGTACGGGTCCCGGAGAGGAGATTGATCGCTATCTCCGGGAGTGCACTTGCGGCGAGGAGCGGCGAAAGGAGCGAGAGGCCGGCGAGCGGTGCCAACAGGTCGAGCAGGTACGCGAGATCGCGATGCTCGGTCAGCGCTTCGAGCAGACGGAGTGGGTGCTGGAACGCGCCCCGAACGATCCCTCCAGGCGATCCCCCCACTGCCTCGTAGCGTCCCTCGAAGGGCGATCCTCCGCCCGGGGCGTACAGGGGGACGATGACGGCGGTTGCCAGAGCCGCGACCGCCGTTCCGGAGACAAGAATCACGGCCCCTGCAACGCGGCGACCATGAGCAACGGCGTACCAGACCCCGAGCATTGCCACGACGAGGCCGATCTGCTCCTTCGTCAGGCACGCCGCTCCGGCGCAGACCGCGAAAGGCAGCAGCCGCTTCTCGTCGAGAAACCAGATCGCTGCGAGCAGCAGTGGCGTCGCGAAGGCGACGGGATGGAAGTCGTCGACGACGAGCCACTGCGTCGGCGGATAAAGCAGGTAGATGAGCGCGAACGTCAGCCCGGCGCGTTCGCCGTGAAGGTGCTTTCGCGCAAGCAGGTAGACGGGAACGGCTCCGAGCGCGACGGCGACTGCCTGCACGACGAGGAGGAGCTCGGGGCTCGGCCAGATCCACCACAACGGGACGAGTAGGACGACGATCGGATCGAAATGCGCACCGAGTCGGGAGATCTGCTCACCGTGAACGTCGGTCATCTCGAGAAATCGGCCGTTCGCGGTCGACCAGACGACCTGGGTGAGGTTGCCGACATCGAATCGCCCCGTCTCGAACGCACGCTGCTGCAGCACCGAGAGCACGGACATGCCCGCCGCGAACGCGCTAACAGCGAGCCAGAGGAGGCTTCGAGAACGCGTCACGCGGCGGCGATCGCCCGCTCGACGACGTTGCGCCATCGGAGACCGAGTGTCGTCTCATCGGCCCGTTCCTCGTAGGTTGCACGCCCGGCGGCTCCGAGTCGGGCGCGGCCTGTGGGGTCGGTGGCCAGGCGCCGGACAGCGTGCGCGAGCGCCGTTGGGTCACCCGGTGGGACGAGAAGTGCATCCCGCCCGTCGGTGAGCAACTCGCGGGCGGCGGGTGTATCGGCCGTAATGAGCGGGGTAGCGCAGGCAAGTGCCTGGAACGCCTTGTTGGGAATAACGCGCGCGGCCTTGGCGCCGGTGCCAAAGATGCCGAGCGCGCAGCCGGCGGACTGGATCTCGGCGGGGAGGTCGTCGTACTCGACCCAGGGAATCCAGTCGACGTTGCCCGGCCGCTCGGCCAGGAGCGACTCGAGCTGGCCGCTGCCGATCATGCGGAACCGAATCTCCGGCACCATCGCGGCCGCTGCGAGGATCGTCTCCAGCCCGTGCAAGGGGATGAGCTTGCCAACGAAGAGGGCATGGAATGCTCGCTCGGGCTGGTAGCCGGGGTGGAAGAGCCTGTCCTCCGCTCCGACGAAGCACACCTCGACGCACTCGGCGGCCAGACCGAACTCCTCGCGGAAGAACCGGGCATGCGCGTCCGTGTCGGCGACGACGACATCGGCGCGACGGAACGCCCGCCGGTCGACGAGGTGCACGATCCCCGCGGCGGCCGACCCCCGTCGGAACCGCCCGCGATCGCCGACCACGGTGTCGTGGAGCGAGACGAGAGGATTGAAGATCACCGGGCGTCCTCGCGCCACCCGTTTTGCCGCCGGGAGGTCGAAGTGACCGGGATACCCGACGATCAGCGCGTCCGCATCGAGCCCGACGTCGCCCGTGTGACGGAGACTGCGCTCGGCGCCCGCGACGCGCGCGATCTGCCTGAAGCCGACCTTCCAGTTGTGGCGACGCTCCCACACCGGACGGTGCTGCTCGGCCACCTCGACGCCGGCTGCGCGGAGCGCGGAGATCACCTGGGCGTTCCGGGGATAGGCCCGGTCGTACGTCCCGAAGTACAGGACTTTCACCGCGCCACCGGCCGCAAAGCGGTCGCCCGTATCAACCGAGCGCGTCCGCCGTCGCCAACGTCGTGTTTCGAAAGAAACAACCGGAGTGGCCGCACTAGCGCAGCACTTCGTCGACAAACCGGGCAGCCCGGCCGGGCGCACCCGAGCGTTCCTCGTGGTGGCTCGTGATCAGCTCGGAGAGGAGACCGAGCGACAGCAGCTGAATGCCGACCACGACAAGCAGGACGCCGAGGGTGAGAAGCGGCCGCTGCCCGATCGCGTTCCCTGCTAGTTTGACAACTGTCAAATAGAGGAGGATGGCGAAGCCAAGCGCTCCCGCGCCCAGGCCGAGTCCTCCGAAGAGGTGCAGCGGACGGTGGCTGTAGCGGCCCATGAACGTCACTGTGAGCAGGTCGAGGAAGCCGCGGACGTACCGCTCGACGCCGTAGTTCGAGCTCCCGTGCTCACGCGGACGATGGTTGACGGGGAGCTCGGTGACGCGATAGCCGCGGTAGTGAGCGAGTACGGGGATGTAGCGATGGAGCTCGCCGTAGAGGTTCAGCCCTTCCAGGAC
>JAYTJO010000461.1:0-6664 GCA_043730975.1 Thermoleophilia bacterium
CGCAACTCGATCGGGTCGATGTCGAGCTCGGCCGCGAGCAAGTCCATCTGCGCCTCGGCGGCGAAACAGGTCTGAACAGCGCCGAACCCTCGCATCGCACCGCACGGTGGATTATTGGTATAGACCGCTGTTGCTTCGATGAGCGCATTATCGACCCGATACGGGCCAACCGCGAAACACGCTGCGTTCGATGCCACTGCAGTCGAACTCGAGGCATAGGCGCCACCGTCGAGGAGGATCCTCATCCGCACGTTGACGAGGCGGCCGTCGCGGGTAGCTCGATGCTCGCACCACATCCGCGCGGGGTGGCGATGGATGTGCCCGACGAACGACTCCTCACGGTTGTAGACGATCTTCACCGGGCGGCTCGTGTGCAGGGCAAGCAGCGCACCGTGCAGCTGCATCGAGAGATCCTCGCGGCCACCGAACGCGCCACCGACCCCGGCGAGATGAATCCGCACCTGCTCGGGAGCAAGTCCGAGGCACGGCGCGACCTGGTCGCGATCGACGTGCAGCCACTGGGTGGCAACGTAGATGTCGACGCCGCCCTCACCATCGGGCACGGCAAGTCCCGATTCGGGACCGAGGAACGCCTGATCCTGGATCCCGACGTCGTAGACGCCGCTCACCGTCACGTCCCCTTCTGCCTCTGGATCCCCGTGGCGGATCACCAGGTGCCGGACGACATTCGGGCGGGGATCGTCCCGATAGCCGTGGCCCGCCGTCGGCTGGCCCTCGTGGAGCGGCTCCATCTCGGTAGCGCGCTCCATGTCGGACACGACGGGCAGCTCCTCGTAGACGACCCGGATCGCAGCAACAGCACGACGCGCCTGCTCGGGGTGCTCGGCCGCAACGAGCGCGACAGGCTCGCCGTAGTAGCGAACCCGGTCGGACGCGAGCACGGGCTGATCGGGAAACTCGAGGCCGTAGGTCTTTGCGCCTGGGACGTCTTCGTGCGTGAGCACGGCATGGACGCCGGCCATCGTCAGTGCCTGGGAGATGTCGATCTCGACGATGCGCGCGTGTGGATGCGGGCTGCGGAGCGTATGACCCCAGAGCATGCCGGCCGCCTGGAGATCGCTCGAGTAGGCGAACTCGCCCTTGACCTTCGGTGGTCCGTCGAGCCGGAGAACGCTGTCCCCGACACGGCCAACGGTCGGCGTTGTCGTAACGGTGCTCACGACGCGGCCGCCTGTCGCACGGCGTCGAAGATCTTGGCATATCCCGTACAGCGACAGAGGTTGCCCGAGAGTGCCTCGCGGATCTCGTCGTCGCTCGGCGACGGGTTCGATTCGAGGAGGTCAACCGTTGCGACGACGAGCCCTGGCGTGCAGAAACCGCATTGCACGGCTCCGGCCTGGACGTACGCCTCTTGCACCTTGTGGAGCCGCTCGCCGTCGGCAAGGCCCTCGACGGTCGTCACCTTGTGGCCGTCGGCCTGCGCTCCGAGCACGAGGCACGAGCAGACGAGGGTGCCGTCGAGCAGAACGGAACATGAGCCGCACTCGCCCTGCTCGCAGGCGTTCTTCGAGCCGGGCAGGTCGAGGCGCTCGCGCAGGACGTAGAGCAGGCTCTCGCCGCCCCATGCCTCTGTCTCACGACGCTCGCCGTTGACGGTCAGCGTGATTTTCATGCGACGCACCTCTCGAGCGCGCGCCTGGCGAGAACGTGCAGCGCGTGACGGCGATACGCGGCCGTGCCGCGCACGTCGTCGATCGGGCTCGCCGCCTCGGCGACGCGGGACGGAAAGCTGTCGGCCTCGTCGATCGGTGCTGTCACGAGACGTACCGTCGGCGCCGACGAGCCGAAGGCGGCCCGGATCTCGCCGCGCTCGTGATCGACCTGGAGCGCGAGCGAACACACCGAGATCACCATCGCGTTTCGCGGCCCGACCTTCATGAACGTCTGTCGCGCGCCACTCGGCGTCATCCGCACCGAGACGACGATCTCGTCGGAGGCAAGCGCGTTCTTCTTGACACCGAGAATGAAGTCACCGATCGGGACGCGCCGCTCCCCACGAACACTCGCGACACACACCTCTGCGCCGCCGATGACGAGTGGCGGAAGTGCATCGCCGGCCGGCGACGACGTACCGAGGTTGCCGCCGATCGTGCCCCGGTTTCGGATCTGGGGCGAGCCGACCGTGCGCGATGCCTCGGCGAGGGCAGGGAGAAGGCCGGCCAACGGATCGGCCATCGCCTCGGCATACGTGAGCCCTGCGCCAAGGACGAGGGTGTCTCCGTCCGTCCAGAAGCCTCGGAGCTCGGGAACCTCGTTCAGGTTGATCAACGCCGCCGGGCGCGAGCGATCGAAGTTGAGCTCGACGAGAACGTCGGTACCGCCCTGCACGAAACGGGCGTCCGGGAGCTCGGCCTTGAGGTCGAGGGCCTCGTCGAGCGATCGAGGAGTGTGGACGTCCATCAGTGCTACCGCTCCTCGCGCACGTACGGAACGCCGAGGCTCGCTGGAGCGCCGAGGCGACGACGGCCGATCCCCGAGGAAACGATCACGAGCACGACGATAGTCATCACGTAGGGAAGCGCCTGAAAGAGCTGCGGCGTAACGGTGTACCCCTTCGCCTGGAGGATGAGTGGCAGTGCCGAGAAAGCGCCGAAGACGTAGGCGCCGACGAGGCACAGATCGGCGCGCCAGAACGCGAAGATGACGAGCGCGATCGCGATCCAGCCCGTTCCTCCCGTGAGCCCGTCGACCCAGAGGGGCGTCAGGGCGAGGCTGAAGCAGGCTCCGCCGACCCCCGCAAAGGCGCCCCCGGCGATCGTGTGGAGGTATCGATACTTCGTGACGCTGATACCCATCGCATCGGCCGCGGCGGGTGCCTCCCCGATCGCCCGCACGTTGAGGCCCGGCCGGGTTCGGGACAGATAGAGGCCAACGAGCACGACGCAGACCCACGACGCGTAGACCAGCCACGTCTGCCCGAAGACGACGGGGCCGACAACGGGAAGATCCTGCAGCCCGAAGGCGTTGACCTCCTCGAACGAGTAGCGCCCCGGATCGGTGGCAAGCTCGAAGTCGTTCGCAATGTACGACGAGAGCCCCGCGGCACCGCAGAGAATCGTCAAAGCAAGCCCCGCCACGATCTGGTTCGCGCGCAGCGTGACCACGAGGAAGGCGAGCACGAGCGCCGCGACAGCCCCTGCCAGGGCAGCGACGGCGACGGCGAGCGGCAACACGACTCCCTTCGCGCCGTCGATCTTCTGCACCGCAAGGAAGCCCATCACAGCACCGACGAGCATCATCCCCTCGACACCGAGGTTCAGGACGCCCGATCGCTCGGCGAGCAACTCGCCGAGCGCGGCGTAGAGGAGCGGCGTGCCGTAGGCGACGGCCGATGCGAGCACGACAACGACGATGCTGTTATTCACGAAGCCGTCCCCGGCTGCGTGCGCGCCTGTCGTGTCCGGCGATGGATCGAAACTCGGTATTGCACGAGCAGCTCGCCGCCGAGCATCGCGAACAGGATCATCCCCTGCATGACACCGACGAGCCCCGACGGGAACTCGGCGCTCTGGAGGGTGTAGCCGGCGTTCTGGAGGCCGCCGAGGAGGAACGCGGCAAAGACGACGGCGAATGGATTATAGCGGGCGAGCGCCGCGACGACGATGCCCGTGTAGCCGTAGTTCGCCTGCTGCAGCCCTCGAGCGTCGAGCACGTGTCGGAAGTCGCCCATCTGGCTCGCTCCACCGATGCCGGCGATGGCGCCGGAGAGGCACATGATCGCCACGATCTTCCGTCTCGTGCGCATGCCCGCGTAGCGCGCGGCCCGCGGGGAGTCGCCGATCACCTGCGTCTCGAAGCCAAAGCGGGTGCGGGTGTAGAGCACCCAGACGACGAACGCGACGGCAACGGCGACGAGGAAGCCGAAGGGGATCGCAACCGACCCAATCGACAATACGGGCCAGGTGGCCGCGTCGACGAGAGTCTTTCCCTGGGGGAACACGAGGCCGCTTGCCGACGTGTCGCGCCAGTAGGAGAGCGAGTCGAAGATCAGGTAGTTGAGAACGAGCGCCGCGACGTAGTTGAGCATCAGCGACGTGATGATCTCGTTGGTGCGGAGGAACGCCCGCAGCAGCCCGGGGATGGCACCCCACGCCGCTCCGAGCGTTGCTCCCCCGATGATCATCGCGGCGATCAGGACCGGCGTCGACTGCCCCGCGAGCAGAATGGCGATCCCGCTCGCCCCGATCGCGCCAAAGTACAACTGCCCTTCGGCGCCGATGTTGAACAGCTTCATACGGAACGCGACGGCGGCCGCGAGGCCGGTGAACGCGAGCGGCGTGGCGGCGATGAGGGAGTTCGTGAGAGCTCCATCGGCGATGTAGGCAGCGTCGAATAGTCGCCGGAACGTCGCGATGGGCGGATGCCCCGTCGCAACGAGCAGGATCGCGATCGCGATATGGGCAACGATGAGCGAGCCGAGCGGAACGGCGATCATCAGCCAGCGCCGCTGCTTCAGGCGCTTCTCGATCCGTACCTCCGGCAGGCTCACGTCTCGCCTCCCGCGGCCTTACCGGTGACGCCGGCCATGAGCAGCCCGATCTCCTCGACGGTGGCCGTCCTGGGGTCGACCTCACCCGCGACGGCGCCCTCGTACATGACGACGATCCGGTCGGAGAGCATCATCACCTCGTCGAGGTCCTCGCTGATCAGGAGGACGGCAACCCGGTTGTCCGCCGCCTGGCGGAGGTATCCGTGCACCGTCTCGATCGCGCCAACGTCGAGTCCCCGGGTCGGAGCTGCCGCGACGAGAACCCGCGGTTCGCTCGAGAACTCACGGGCGAGCACGACCTTCTGCAGGTTTCCTCCCGAGAGACTTCGGGCGGCCGTCTCAGGCCCCGGCGTCTTCACGTCGTAGCGTTCGATCATCTCCTGCGCGCGTTTCCGGATGAGCCCGAGCCGGAGGAACGGTCCAACAGCCTCGGTGCGGTACGACTTGAGCGCGATGTTCGAGGCGATGCTGAGACTTGGCGCCACACCGGTGTGCATCCGATCCTCGGGCACATGCGCGATTCCGGCGGTGATGGCCGCACGCGGGTCGCCGGTCTTTAGCGGCTCGCCCGCAACGGAAACGGTGCCCGTCGACAGGGCGCGCATGCCGGTCACGGCCTCCGCCAGCTCGCGCTGGCCGTTCCCCGCGACGCCCGCGATCCCGAGCACTTCGCCCGCGCGAACCGAGAGCGACACGCTCTTCAGGGCATCTCCACCACGATCCCCGGCGGCGGTGATGCCGTCGACGGTCAGCACGACGTCGCCGATCGTCGACTCACTCTCCCGACGTCGGGCGACGTCGATGTCCCTGCCGACCATGAGCGCCGCGAGCGACTCCGGTGTCGCACCGGCAGTGCCGACGGTGGCGATCGAACGACCGCCGCGCAACACGGTGACGCGATCCGAGACCTCGAGCACCTCGTGCAGCTTGTGCGTGATCACGATCACCGAGTGCCCCTCCGCCGCCATGACACGAATCGTACGAAAGAGCTGTCGCGCCTCCTGTGGCGTCAGCACCGCAGTCGGCTCGTCGAGAATCAGCACCTGCGAGCCACTCCGCACCGCCTTCATGATCTCCACGCGCTGCTGCTCGCCGACGGAGAGCTGCCAGATCTTCGCGGCCGGATCGACCGGCATGTGGAGCGCCTCCGAGATCACCTCGACCTCACGCGTACGGGCGGCTCGGTTCAGCAGGAACGGCTCGGTTCGCGAACCGAGAACGACGTTCTCGGAGACGGTGAGCGTGTCGACGAGGCGAAAGTGCTGGTGCACCATCCCGATGCCTGCCGCGATTGCGTCGCGAGGGCTCGCGAGCTCGACAACCTTGCCACCGACCTCGATCTCGCCCTCATCCGGCCGATAGAGGCCCGTGAGGATGTTCATCAACGTCGTCTTCCCGGCCCCGTTCTCGCCGAGGAGTGCGTGCACCTCACCTGCGGCGACCTCGAAGGAGACGTCATCGTTTGCGAGGACGCCGGGGAAGCGCTTGGTGATCCCACGCATCGCGACCGCGATCACCCCCGAGGCGGGGGGAGCAGGCGCGGCGTGCGGCTCGGGGGAGCTCATCAGGGCTGGTGGGTCTCCATCGGGTGTGCGCGCCGGCACGGCGCCTGCGCGCACACCCTACGGGGTTTCAAGTGGCTAGCCCTTCGGGCTGCCTTCGATGCCCTTCACGAGCCAGTTCACAGAGAGGATCTCCGGCAGAGTCATTCGCTTCCCCTTGGGAACGCGGAGCTTCCCTGCCTGGTCGTAGAGCGGCCCCTGGAACTCGTAGAACTTCCCGGAGATGATCGCCTTCTGCTTCGCGGCGATGAGCGCCTTCGTCTTCGCCGACACCTTCGGCCCGTAGGGCGAAAGCAGGGCGAAGCCGTCGGCCATCGAGCCCCAGTAGCTCCCGGTCTTCCAGGTGCCGTTGGCGGCTGCCTTGACCCGCTTCAGGTAGTACGGCTTGCCCCAGTCGTAGACGGCCGCGACCTGCCACGACGTCGGTGCGAACTTCCGCGAGTCGCTGTTGTAGCCGACCCACGGGAGGCCCTTCGACTGCGCGTACTTGCCTGCAGCCGGGCTGTCCACGTTCTGCCCGATCACGTCGACACCGGCGGCGACGAGGCTCTCGGCGGCCTTCTTCTCCTTGGTCGGGTCAAACCACGACTTC
>JAYTJO010000462.1:0-2270 GCA_043730975.1 Thermoleophilia bacterium
CTGCGAACATGGCTACGATCTCCTTTGCGCGCGGCGCCCCGGCCCCCGAGTGCCTCGACCCGACACTCATTGCCGACTGCGCGCGGGCAGCGCTCGAGCGTGATGGCACGACGATCCTCTCGTACGGCACCGGGGGTGGCTACGGCCCCTTGCGTGAGGTGCTCGCAGAGCAGCACAGCGTTGCGGCGAAACGCGTGTTCGTCACCACGGGTGGGCTGCAGGGGTTCGTCTTCTACGCCGCCGCTCAGCTCGCGCAGCGGCCTGGCCGCGTGCTCGTTGAGGGCCCGACGTACGATCGTCCGCTGAAGATCCTGGCACTTGACGGGGCGGACGTCGTGCCCGTTGCGATGGACGACGAGGGTCTCGACCTCGACGCGCTCGAAGCCGAGCTGAAGCGCGGAGGCGACATCTCGTTCCTCTACACGATCCCGACCTTCCAGAACCCGTCAGGGCGCACGATCGGCTCCGAGCGGCGTCGACGGCTCGTCGAGATGGCAGCGCAGTACGACCTGCCCATTCTCGAAGACGACCCGTACGGTCGCGTCCGCTACGACGGCGAGCCGGTTCCGTCGATCCATGAGCTGGAAGGAGGAGAGCGGGTCACGTTCACGTCCTCGTTCTCGAAGACCGTGGCGCCGGGCCTGCGCATCGGCTACTTCGTCGTTCCGGAGGAACTCGTGGCTGCGTACGACGATCGCGCGGTGTCGACGTACATCTCCCCGAGTCTCCTGCCGCAGGCGACCGTGTTCGAGCTCATCGACCGCGGCGCATTCGTGCCGAACCTCGATCGGGTGCGCGGGCTGCTCAAGGTGCGCAAGGACGCGATGCTCGGAGCCCTTGCAGCCGAGATGCCCGCCGGTACGAGCTGGAGCTCCCCGGAGGGCGGCTACTTCCTGTGGCTCGACTTCGCCGGCGATGTCGACGCGGCCGAACTGCTGACGCGTGCAACCGCAGCGGGGGTCACCTTCGTGCGGGGCTCGGACTTCTTCCCGAACGCCTCGGCCGGCCGGTCGTCGGCGCGTCTCGCGTTCAGCTACGAGACGCCCGAGCGGATCGCCGAAGGTGTCGCGCTCCTCTCCTCGCTGCTGCCGTAGGGGCGACGCGCACGCTCGCGCGGATGCGTCGCCCGCGCAGCGGGCTACGGGCGAAACACACTCGCGCGGATGCGTCGCCCGGGCAGCAGGCTACGCGGGCGAAACACGCGCCCCTACGGCACGTCGCGGCGGCGCTTACGACGATCGCGGACGTCGTCGAAGAGCCAGCCTGCGAGAAAGCCGAGCCCGATTGCGAGGAGCAGCACGACGAAGAGCGACGCCTCCGTCTTGAAGAAGACGAAGTTGACCGCCACCGCATTGCGGTTGGCGAGGACGAGGATCAGGACGTACGCGAGGATGACGCCGAGGATGATCCGCCGCGGGGTCCAGGGGCTTCCTCGTTTCGCCCCCTCGAGCGTGGGTTTCGTGGACACGCTCGTACGTTAGAGGGACGGGGAGACGACGAGCGGAGCCGTCGGCCGGATCACGAGTCGAGGCTGGCGCGGTGGCTGTAGCCGACCGCCGACCGCGACGGTGCGGAAGGTGGGGCAGGGCGTCTCGCCCGGCAGTGCGCAGAGGCTCGCCCTGCGGAAGTAGCAGTCCTTGCATGTTGCTTTGGCCGGCATGTGGAGCATCCCCTGTCGTCGATCTTGTCCCTTTCGGGCAGGGGCCATTGTGGCCATCAGGTATCGGTCTCGCAAGAGGCCGGCGACGGAAAGTCCCGCAATTAGCGGGTGTTGTCCGTTGCGGCAAAGTCCTGCAAAGAGGCTACTTTCCCAACTCCGTCGCCAGAGCGGACAACGCCTGTTGAAAACTTGTGACCGGAATTATGCGAAGGTTCCCTGCATACCGCCGTGCCTCGGCTGCGTTTTCCCCAGCCGGGACGAGGAAGACGTCCGCCCCGGCCTTCCGCGCGCCGTACGTCTTCTGTTTCACACCGCCGATCGAGCCTACGCTTCCGTCGAGCCCGATCTCGCCGGTCGCGACGACGCGTTTCCCGTGGTCGACGTTCGTACCGAGCTCCTGGAGGACATCGAGAGCGAACGGCAGTCCGGCAGACGGCCCGCCGACAGCTCCGAGATTGATGTCGACCTTCAGGGGCAGTTTGATGTTCGCGTCCTGGGAGACGCGGATCCCGATGATCGCCTTCCCGGGCTCCCGCGGAGACTCGATCGTCCGCACGGTTACCGTCTTGACCGCGCCGTCGCGTCTGATCCGCAGGGCAATGTCGTCGCC
>JAYTJO010000463.1:0-2233 GCA_043730975.1 Thermoleophilia bacterium
CCGCGAGGAACGCCGCACGCGGGGTTCCCTCGATGCGATGCGTGTGAGCAGTCGAGACGACGACCTCCCACCCCTCCGGAGGCGTCGGCTCACCGCCCAGGTCGACGTCGATGCCCTCGAGCGAGCCCATGAAGATCGTGTCGCGGAGATCCCAGCCACGAACCTCTGCGCCGAGAGCACGTGCCATGTTCGCGTACGCCGAGATCCCCGACCCGCCGATGCCCACGAAGTAGAGACGCCGCCCCGCGAGTCCTTTGTGTTGATTCAACACAATGTTCTCATCCGTGGGCGGCAAGCGCGATCAACCCCTCGGCGATCCTGTCCGCGGCGTCGACCCGGGCCATCGAGAGCATTGCGGTCCTCATGCGCGAGAGCCGTTCAGAATCTGCAAGCAGCTCGGCAACGAGCGCGGGTACGGAATCGATCTCCGCGTTCGGCACGACGATCGCCCCGCCCCCGCGCTCGAAGTGCTGGGCATTGAGTGTCTGGTGATCCGCCGTGGCATGCGGATACGGGACGAGAATCGAGGGAGTTCCAGCCGCGGCGAGCTCCCAGACCGTCCCGCCCGCGCGTGACACTGCGACGTCCGCCGCCGCGAGGACATCGCCGAAGTGATCGGTCTGCGACATCAAGATGTACTCCGGGCGGTGCACGCGCTGCTGCAGCGCTGGAAAGTCTCGCTCGCCCGAGACGTGGACAACGGCAGGACCTTCATCCCCCCAGGCGGCGACCGCCATCTCGTTCAGCGATGTGGCTCCCGCGAGCGCACCAAACACGGCGACGACCGGCACATCGGCCCCGAGACCGAGACGCACCCTCGCGTCCTCACGGCTCGCGCCGAGGTGGGCGACCGGCACGGGCCGTCCGACGACCTCGACCTTCTTGCCGGCAAGCCCCGGGATCTCGTACGCAAGAAAGAGACGAGAGGCAAACGGCGCTGCCAGGCGGTTCGCGAGACCGAGGTGCGCGTCTGCCTCGGTGAGCGCCGCGGGGATCCGCGAGAGCCGCGCCGCGAGCACCATCGGCCCGGCGACGTACCCACCTCCACCGAGGACGACATCGGGGCGCCTGCGCTTCAGGATCGCCCTACACGCGAACGGCGCCTTGGCGGCCCGCCAGAGTGCCTCGAGAAGCGCGACGGACGGCTTCCGTGGGAAGCCGCTGATCTCGAACGGGTCGAACTCGAAGCCGGCTTCAGGAACCAGTCGCGACTCGACGCGGTCGGGACTCCCGGCGAACGTCACGGTCGCTCCGCGCGCGCGCAGCGCTTCCCCGACTGCGAGCGCGGGCCTGATGTGACCTGCGGTTCCTCCCGCTGCGATCACGACTACGAGCTTCGACGACTCTGTCATTCACCGCGATGTTAAGGAGAACTCCGACGGCAGCGAGCAGCACGATGAGCGAGGAGCCTCCATACGAGACGAATGGGAGCGGAATTCCGGTCAAGGGCGCGATTCCGAGGACGGCGCAGAGGTTGATTGCGGCCTGCCCACAGATGAGCGTCGTCAGGCCCGCGGCAAGCCTTTTGCCGAACGGATCGCGGCAATGCAACGCGACCCGGAAGCCGGCCCACGCAAACACCCCGAACGCGACGATCACGGCGGTCGAGCCAATCAGGCCGAGCTCCTCTCCGACAATGGCGAAGATCATGTCTGTGTGCGCTTCGGGGAGATAGAAGACCTTCGAGACGCCGTGCCCGAGCCCCTCGCCCGTGATGCCACCGGAGCCCATCCCGATGATCGCCTGCACGGTCTGGAACCCGGCTCCCTGGGGATCCTGCCACGGGTCGAGGAAGCTGAGGAAGCGCTCGCGGCGGTAGGGCGCAGCGTAGATCGCAACGGCCCCGAGCGCGAGAGCGATCGACCCGACGAGCGCAAGGAGCCGCAGCGGAACCTCGGAAACCACGAGGATGCCGGCGACCATGACGCTGAGCGTGATCGTCGTCCCGAGGTCGGGCTGCAGCAGAATGAGAACGGAGAAGAGACCGACGACGATGCCGAGCGGCTTCATCAGCTCGCCCACCGTCCGCGGTGTCGGGCGCCGTGCGAGGAGCGCGCAGGCCCAGATGCAGACGGCGAGCTTCGCGAGCTCGGACGGCTGGACGCTGATCGGCCCGACGAGGAACCAGCGCCGAGCGCCGTTGATCGGCGGTGCGATGGCGATAACGGCGATGCAAAGGACGAGCGCAGCGACGAGCAGCAGAGGCGCGATCGCGCGCAGACGGTGGTAGTCG
>JAYTJO010000464.1:0-1894 GCA_043730975.1 Thermoleophilia bacterium
TCGACAACGTGCTCGAGCTGCTCGTCCTCGGCGGCCGCTCGCTGCCGCACGCGATCATGATGATGATCCCCGAGGCGACCGCCGGGCGCACGGATCTCGCGCCCGAGCTGCTCGGGTTCTACGCGTACCACCAGTGCTTGATGGAGGCCTGGGACGGTCCTGCCGCCGTCTCCTTCACCGACGGCCGGGTAATCGGGGCGACGCTCGACCGCAACGGACTGCGGCCCGGGCGCTGGCTCGAGACGCACGACGGCTGGGTCGTTCTCGCCTCCGAAGCGGGGGTGCTCGACATCCCGGCGGCCGACATCCTCCGCAAGGGCCGACTGCAGCCCGGGAAGCTCTTCCTCGTCGATCTCGAGCAGGGTCGGATCGTGCCGAACGACGAGGCGAAGCTCGCGATCGCAACCCGTAAGCCGTACGCCGCGTGGTTCGAGAGCGAGGTCGTCGAGCTTGCTGATCTGCCTGCGCGCGAGCCTCGGACCGCGCCCACCGAGACGCTGCGCCAGCGCCAGATCGCCTTCGGCTACACGCAGGAAGACATGAAGGTGACGCTCGCACCGCTCGCGCGGAATGCCGAGGAGGCCGTCAGCTCGATGGGAAACGACACGCCTCTCGCCGTGCTCTCGAGCGGCAACCGGATCCTCTACTCGTACTTCAAGCAGCTCTTCGCCCAGGTTACGAATCCGCCGATCGACTCGATCCGCGAGGCGATCGTGATGAGCCTCAGCGCGAGCATCGGCTCGGAGAGGAACCTGTTCGCGGAGACGCCCGAGCATGCGCGCCAGCTCGCGCTCCCGTCCCCGATCCTCCTCGACGTCGAGCTCGAGCAGCTCCGGCAGGTGGACTCCGCGGTCTTCAAGGCGCACACGCTCGACGCGACGTGGCCCGTCTCCGAGGGCCCGGCCGGACTCGATGCTGCCCTCGAGCGCCTCTGCCGCGAGGCCGACGCTGTGCTCGCGGTCGGGATCAACATCATCATCCTCTCCGACCGCGCAGTCGGCCCGGAGCGCGCCCCGGTTCCGGCGCTCCTCGCGGTCGCCGCCGTCCACCACCACCTCGTCCGCGAGGGAACGCGCCTCCAGGCAGGTCTCGTCGCCGAGACGGGCGAGGCGCGGAGCGTCCACAGCATCGCAACCCTGATCGGGTACGGCGCCGCGGCTGTCAACCCGTATCTGATGCTCGAGACGCTCGGCGAGCTCGTCGACCTGGGCCTGCTCCCCGACGGCATGACGGCCGAGGTGGCCAGGCAGCGGGCCGTGAAGGGGATCGGCAAGGGGATCCTCAAGACGCTCTCGAAGATGGGCATCTCGACCGTCCCGTCGTACTGCGGCGCGCAGATCTTCGAGGCGATCGGCCTTTCCCCGGAGCTCGTCGACCGTCACTTCACGGGTACCGCATCGCGCATTGGTGGGATCGGCACCGAGCAGATCGCACGCGAGATGCTGTCCCGTCACGCCCGTGCCTACCCCGGCGACACGGACACGCTGCTCCCGGTGATTGGCCTCTACGCCTGGCGTCGCGACGGCGAGCACCATCAGTGGAACCCGGAGACGATCGCTCTGCTCCAGGACGCAGTGCGCAACGGGAGCTTCGAGACGTACGAGGCATACGCGCGAGCAGTCAACGACGACGCGGTGCGGCGGCTGACACTGCGTGGACTGTTGCGCTTCCGTGAGGCGGACGACGGCGGGATCCCGCTCGAGGAAGTCCAGCCCGCGAGCGAGATCGTGAAGCGATTCGTCACGGGCGCGATGTCACTCGGCTCGATCTCGCGTGAGGCACACGAGAACCTCGCAATCGCGATGAACCGCATCGGTGGAAAGTCGAACACGGGCGAGGGGGGAGAGGATCCCGTTCGTTTCACGCCCGATGCGAACGGTGATCTCCGCCGCTC
>JAYTJO010000465.1:0-17065 GCA_043730975.1 Thermoleophilia bacterium
AAGAACCGTGAGCTCTCGGCGAACTACATCAACTTCATCACGAGCCCCGCGGCCGCAAAGGTGATTCAGGCTGCAGGCGACGTGCCCGCGATCGTCGTCAAGCAGAAGCCTGCCGGTGTGAAGGGTGACGCTCTTGGCGGCTGGGCAAAGCTCAGCACGACGAACGCGATGGCGGGGTACATGGACTGGGCGACGCCCACGTTCTACGACACGGTGACGGCGGCGATCCAGGAATTGATGGGCGGAAAGCTCACGCCGACGGCGTTTGCCAAGAAGCTCGACGCTGACTACCTGAAGTTCCACAAGTAGACGACCGCGGACGTGGCGGAAGCAGCACTATCCACCGCCTCGTTCGAGGTCGACGGCCGGCAACACCGGGGGGACGTCCGCCCCCCCGGTGAGCCGCGCCGGATCGCGTATCTATACGTCCTACCCGGATTCCTGATCTACGCGGCGTTCGCCCTCGTTCCCTTCGGGCATACGTTCTGGATCTCGTTCCACGAGTGGGATGGCATCACACCATCGACGTGGGTCGGGCTCGACAACTACAGGCGCGTCTTCACCGACCCACAGGTGCGGGAGACGTTCGGGCATGCTCTCGTCCTCGTCGGGTTCTACGCGCTGCTGCCGTTGATCCTCGGGTTGTTTCTCGTGGCTCTACTGTCGCGGATCCGCGTGCGCGGGATCGCCGGCTTCCGCGCAGTGCTCTTCCTCCCGCAGGTCGTCGCGCTCGTTGCCGTCGGTGTGGTGTGGCGCTGGATCCTCGCCCCGGACGGTCCGCTCAACGAGGGCCTGCGGGCGATCGGCCTCGGGAGCCTTGCGCGGCCGTGGCTCGGCGATTTCACGTGGGCGTTGCCGTCCGTCGGGCTCGTCGGCACGTGGGTCACCTTCGGGCTCGCGATGGTGCTCCTCGTTGCAGGCGTCCAGAAGATTCCGACGAGCCTGTACGACGCCGCCCGGGTTGACGGCGCCGGCCCCTTGCGTGAGTTCTTCGTCGTCACGCTGCCGGGCCTGCGGAACGAGATCGTCGTCGTCCTCGTCCTCACGACCACGACCGCGCTTCGGAGCTTCGACCTCGTGTACGTGATGACGGGTGGTGGCCCCGGTACATCGACGAGCGTTCCGTCATACCGTCTCTACACGGCCGCGTTCCAGACGGGTGAGGCCGGGCTCGGTGCGGCAATTGGAATCGTCCTCGCGATCGCGATCTTTGCGGTCGCGTTCGGTATCACGCGCCTCGGCGAGAAGGGCACGTCGTGACGGCAACCTTCGAGCGGGCGATCAACTACGGACTCCTGATCTTCTTCTCCGTCCTTGCCGTGGCCCCGATCGTCGGCGTTGTTCTGACGGCCTTCCACGGCCCCGACGAGCTCGTCTCGGGTCTTGCCGTCCCACATCCGTTCACGGTTGACTCGTTCCGTGTCGCCTGGACCGACGGCTCGTTCGGGTCGTCCCTCGTGACGAGTGCGGAGATCACGCTTGCGACCGTCGCGTTTTCGACCGTCTTCTCGGTGCTGACGGGATACGCGTTCGGGACGATGCGCTTTCGGGGCGTGACGGTGCTGTTCTACATCTTCCTCTTCGGGCTTCTGATGCCCTTCGAGGCGACCGTGATCCCACTCTACTTCGACTTCCGACAGATCGGGCTCACGGACACGGTGTGGGGCGTCATTCTGCCCAGTACTGCGCTTTCGATCGCCTTCGGAACCTTCTGGATGCGCGCGTTCTTCCTCTCGGCGCCTCGCTCCCTCATGGAGGCGGCGCGCATCGACGGCGCCTCGAGCCTTGGCGTTCTGCTCCGCGTGCTCGTGCCCTACGGGCGCCCGGCGATCCTCACGATGGTCGTTCTCGTCTTCATGTGGACGTGGAACGATTTCCTGCTCTCGCTCGTGATGCTCTCGGGCCAGAACATCCTCACGGCGCCACTCTCGCTCGCGTTCTTCCAATCGCAGCGAACGACGGACATCCAGCTCCTCGCGGCCGCATCGATCATCGTCGCCTTCCCGGTGCTGGTCGTGTACGTCTTCCTCCAGCGACACTTCATCCGCGGCATGGTTTCCGGGTCGATGAAAGGCTGATGAACTAATGGCATCGGTGACCTACGAGCGCGCGGCGAAACACTTCGGTGACGTCGTTGCCTTGCACGAGCTCTCGCTCGAGATTCCAGACGGCGAGTTCATGGTGCTCGTCGGGCCCTCCGGCTCCGGGAAGACGACCGGCCTTCGCCTTCTGGCTGGCCTCGAAGGGCTCTCGGGCGGCCACATCCGGATCGGGGACGATGTCGTCGACGACATGGCGCCGCGCCGTCGCGACATCGCAATGGTCTTCCAGGACTACGCGCTCTACCCCCAGATGTCCGTCCGCGACAACCTCTCGTTCGGACTAAAGATGGGCAAGGTGCCGCGGGACGAGATCCGGCGGCGGGTCGACTCGGCAGCCGAAGCGCTCGACATCGGCGAGCTGCTCGCGCGCAAGCCGCGCGAGCTTTCCGGCGGGCAGCGCCAGCGAGTCGCTCTGGGGCGCGCACTCGTGCGTCAGCCCAGGGTGTTCCTCATGGACGAGCCACTTTCCAACCTCGATGCGAAGCTTCGCGCGCAGACTCGTGGCGAGATCAAGCGGCTGCAGCAGGAGGTGGGCACGACGACGGTGTATGTCACCCACGATCAGGTCGAGGCGATGACCATGGGTGACCGGATCGCTGTAATGAGCCAGGGACGGCTCGAGCAGGTCGGTGACCCGGACACTGTCTACTCCCGGCCGGCCAACACCTTCGTGGCATCGTTCATCGGGAGTCCGTCGATGTCGCTCGTGTCGCTCCATCGTGACGCTGACGAGCTCGTCCGAGGTGACCTTCGTCTTCGACTCGGCCCGGTGGCCGCGGCGTTGCCCGCCGAGGTCATCCTCGGCGTCAGGCCCGAAGCCTGTCGGCCATGGAACGACGAAAGCGGGTATCTCGGTCCAATCGAGGGAAGAGCCGAGTACGTCGAGGCTCTCGGGCGCGAGACGTTCATCGGGGTTGCCGTCGGCGAGGGCGCCCGGTTCGTCGTCGCTGCTGACGGAAGTGCCAGGGTGGCGATCGGCGAGATCGTGCGATTCGGGCTCGTGCCACAAGGCCTTCACTATTTCGACGCTGCCACGGGCAGCGCTATCCAGACGGTCTAGTCGTAGGAGGGCAGATGGCGCGGATCAAGATGGCGTATATCGGCGGCGGGTCGACACGTGGCGCGGGAACGATGGCCTCGTTCATCCACCATCGAGGAGCGGAGTTCGACGGCTCCGAGGTCGTGCTCATCGACCTCGATCCCGATCGCCTTGCGCTGGTGCAGCGTCTTGCGCAGAAGATGGCCCGCGCCCGCGGCCTCGACATCACGATCACGTCGACGACCGCTCGGCGCGACGGACTCGACAGCTGCGACGCAGTGCTCTCGAGCTTCCGTCCCGGCGGGTTCGAGGCGCGGGCGCTCGACGAGCGAACCGCGAACCAACACGGGCTGATCGGCCAGGAGACCCAGGGTGTCGGCGGCTTCTTCATGGCGCTCCGCGCGATCGAGGTGATGAAGGGTGTCGCCGCCGACATCGACGCGGTGTGCCCCGCGGCGAAGGTCTTCAATTACACGAACCCGGTCAACATCGTTGCCCAGGCCTGGACGACGAACACGAACGTCCCGCTCGTCTCGCTCTGCGAAGGCCCGATCATCTTCACCAAGGAGATTGCAGATGCGGCGGGGCTGGATCCGGCGCGTGTCTCCTCGACGATGGTGGGGCTCAACCACGCGTGCTGGAGCGTCGAGCACACCTATGACGGCGAGGATCTGATCCCTCACCTGCGCGCTGCGGCCGAAGAGCGGCTCGGCCCTGGCTCGTCCCTCACGCTGCACGAACAGCGGATCTTGCGGCTCGCCGTGGCGATGGACGCGATCCCGGCCGACTACTTTCAGTACTACTACTGGCGCGACGAGGTGCTCGCCGAGCAGCTTGCGAAGCCAACAACCCGGGCCGAGGACCTCCTCTCGTGGGTCCCCGGGTACTGGGAGCACTACGCCGCTCAGGCGGAGACAGACGATCCGGTGCTCGACCCGGATCGGTCTCGCGGCGGGATCAACGAGCTCGAGCTCGCGATCGACGCGATGCACGCGGTCTTCAACGACACCGGTGACATCTTGCCCGTGAACGTTCCGAACCGCGGCTCTCTGCCAGGATTCCCGGACGACCTCGTGGTCGAGGTCACCGGCCGCTGCTCGGCAGCATGGATCGAGCCGCTTCCGCAGAGGGAGCTTCCCCGGCACCTTCGAGGGCTCATCGAGATGCTTGCCGAGTATCAGCTGCTCGCCGCGGCTGCTGCCTGGTCAGGAACGAGGACGGATGCGATCCGGGCGCTTGCCGCGAACCCACTCGTCCAGTCGGTCGACAAGGCAGAAGCCGTGTTCGCAGAGCTCTCGCACGCGCACCGCGCCTTCCTGCCCGAGCGGCTTCTCGCCGCGTGAGCGGTCTCGCCCTCGGCGTCGACGGTGGCAACACGAAGACCGTGGCGCTCGCCGCGCTCGGTGACGGCACCGTCGTCGGCTCTGGGCGAGGCGGGTGCTCGGATATCTACAACGCTCCGTCCTTCCACGCCGCCATCGAGGAGATCGAGGCTGCCGTGCGAGCCGCCTTGCCAGCGGGATCGTCGGTCGAGGATGTCACGACGGCCGTCTTCAGCCTGGCGGGAGCAGACTGGGATGAGGACATCCGCGAACTCGTCGTCGCGGTCGGTGCAATCGTGCCCCGCGCCGATGTCGCGGTCGCCAACGATGCAATCGGAGCGCTTCGCGCTGGAACCGATGACGGAATCGGTGTGTCGGTAGTCGTCGGAACGGGAGGGTGTGTCGGTTCGGTGGGTCACGATGGGCGCGTCTGGCACTCGAGCTGGTGGGCGCTCGATACGGGCGCCTGGGCGATCGGTGGTGATGCGCTGCGCGCGGTCTACAACGCGGAGCTCGCTGTCGGGCCCCCGACCGCGCTGACGGCCGCAGCACTCGAGCTCTTCGAGGCGGTGAGCGTCGAAGACGTGCTGCACGAGTTCACCCGCCGGGGCGGGAGGCACGCTTGGGACGCGGCGCACTTTGCCCCATCGGTGTTGCTTGCGGCGCACGCCGGTGATGGGGTCGCCACGGCGATCGTCCTCGATCACGGTGCGAGGCTGGGTGAGATCGCCCGCGTTGCCGCGGGTAAGGTCGGACTGGAAGCACCGTTCCCTCTCGTCCTCCTCGGAGGCGCACTCCGTGGCTTGGGCTCCGAACTCATCGTCACCGAGGTCACTTCCCGGTTGCCTGGCGCGGAGGTCGTACGGCCGACGAGGGAGCCTGTCGTGGGTGCACTCCTCGCGGCGCTCGATCGTGCGGGCTCACCGTATGACGTCGAGCGCGTCGACGCCACGATGCCGGGCGCGCACCTCTACGGAACCGCGCCATCCCGACGAGATGCCTGAAGCTTCCAGGCGTCTTCAGGCTGCGCGGGTGCCGCGTAGGGTCGGCGTTCCTCGTCGCGAAATCGCGGCGGCGGCGACGGCGACGATGAACGCGGCGACGAAGCTCGGCAACGTCGCGCCGATCCCCCGGGCAGGCGGGTCGAGGCGTTGCACCTGTTCCACCCAGAAGGGCGGGCCGGTCGGCGACAACCACTGCCCGGACGCGGGTCGTCTCGCTTTCGCCGGAGTCGATGGCGAGCAACGCCCGCTACTGGGACGGAGCTGCGGTTCCCGTGGAGGGGTTCACGGCGGGTATGGACATCCTGCTCGGTGCCGAGGTCGTCGTGCTCCTGGTTGCCGGTGCGCACAAGCAGGAAATCCTGCGTCGCTCGCTTGCCGAACCCGAGACGCCGGACGTCCCCGCCTCCTACCTGCGGCGTGTCCGCAGTCTGGTCGTCGTTGCGGACGCAGCGGCCGCAGCCGGACTGGCTTCGGTTGAGGCTTCCTCAGAATCGGCGGCGCGCTAGCGCTCAGCTCGGCAAAGGCCGTGGGGGCGGGAGCGACCTCTGCGCGACCAGCGTGCTGCGGAACCTGTAGCGATCGCCCCGGTAAACAATTCGGCCGATCTCGATCAGGTGCTCGTAGCGGTCGTAGCTGCTTGTGTTCGCGATCAGCAGTGGGGCGCCGACAGGCACGTCCAGTCCGCAGGCCCAGCGGTCGTCCGCGGCCCTGGCTTCGACGTCGTAGTCAGCGCGGTCCGGTGCCCGTCCGGCGTCGGCCAGCAGTTCGTAGAGCGAAGCCTCGTTCCAGGCCGCGTCGGGAAGCAACGGGGCGGCGCTGAGCAGAACGATGCTGCGATCGATCGCGATCGGCATCGTGTCCATCGTGCGGAGTCGCTCGAGATCGAAGACGGCACCACCCGGTGCGATGCGGAAGCGGTCGGCTTCGGCGAGGGTCGACGGCCGGACCTCCGCGCGGAGAACGAGAGCGCCGGCCTTGGTCCCTCGTTCTGCAGCCAGCTGCGTGAAGCTCATCAGCGTGTTGGGCGGCTCCACGAGCCGCGGTGCCGTTACGAACGTGCCGCACCCTTGGATGGCCTGGATCAGCCCTTCGTCCTCAAGCACTGCGATCGCCCGCCGGACCGTGGCCCGGCTGACACCCATCTCCTCGCACAACTCCCGCTCGGGAGGGAGCTGGCCGCCTCTCGGCAGGCTTCCCGAGGCGATTCGGGCCGCGATCTCCTCGTAGACCCGGACGTATAGGGGTCGGCGGACGCTCACGAGCGAGACGCTGCTGCTGCCCGATCGGCTCCGGCAATCACGGCTCCGAGAGGTCCCGCCAGGTCTCCGAGGCCGGCGGGTACGACAGGCACGTCGCGTGTTCCTGCGGCCTCGATCAGTTCACGCATGGTTTCTGCGGCCGCTTCTCGGTAGCGCGCCTCGAGCCCGAGGCCCCCGCCGACGACGATCAGTGCGGGGTCGAGGGCGTTGGCGAGCGTCGCCAACGCGGTTCCCAGCGCGGCAGCCCCGGCCGCCACGATGTCGGCGCAGGCTGGATCTGCCAACGCCTCCTCGGCGCGCTCGTAGCCCGCCGCCCGCGCCAGCGCGAGCCCGCTGGCGAGTCTCTCGACTGGTGGTGCTCCGACGACGATCGCGTTGCCCCTGGCGCCCTCGAAGGGTCGGCCCTCGAGGACGAGGGAGTAGGAGATACCCGTGCCGACAGTGACGTAGAGCCACGGCGCGTCGATCCCCCGCCCTGCTCCGAATCGCGCCTCTGCGAGCGCGGCCGCCCGTACGTCCGATCCGACCGCCACCCGCCCGAGCTCGCGGAACTTCTCAGCCACGTCGACGCCCAGCAGGTCGAGGGTGAAAGCGCTCGTGATCTGCCCCGCCCGATCGACAAGCTCGCAGACGCCGATGCCAATCGACGACAGCGACCGATCCGCTGCGAGCCTCACAACAAGAGCAACGCAGTCGTCGACGACATCTTCACCCGGACGCTCGGGGAGTGTCGGGATCCGGTCGCGGGCGACAACCTCGCCGGTACGCGGATCCGCGATGCAGGCGTCGATCTTCGTCCCTCCGACGTCGACGCCGGCCGCGAGGTTCATGCGCGCAGGTCGGCGGCTTCCTGCGGGTAGCCCGGCGCAACCCCAAAGACCGCCTCGACCGTCTGCGCGCCATAGTTACGATACTCGTGCACCGCCCCCTGGGGGATGTACGCGGCGTCGTTCGGGTTGAGCTCGAAGACTGAAGTTCTGTCGTGATGCCATGCGCGAACGCTCAACGTCCCGCTCCGGACGTAGAGGATCTCGTCACCCCCGTGGCCGTGCGCCGACGTCGACTTCCCGGCCGAGAGGGATAGCGAGGCGACCGTCAGATGCTCCGTGCTCGCGAGCACGCCGACCAGCCCGTCCCCGTCCATCCGATACACGACGTCCTCGGGTCGCAACCACGTCAGCGTCCTCCGCTCCGGCGTGACGCCCGGGATCCGCCCGAACAGCGTGTCGTCCGCATAGCGTGACTCGTCCAGGTAGTCCCGGGACCGCGCGTACGCTCCCGTCGTCCCGGCGGCGGGAGGCGGCGAGAGGAACTCGAGGACGCGCAGTGGGTCCTCGCCGTGCGCGAAGACGTGGTGCCACGTATTCGCGCGGAAGAAGGCGTTCTCGCCTGCCGGGACACGGATCACCTCTCCCGTCTCGGGGTTCGCGAGGATCATCGTGCCCGAGAGCACGTGCAACACTTCGTCGGCGCCGAAGACCGTGCGGAACTCGGGCGAGTGGCGGAAGGCACCACCCGGAGCAAGGCCGAAGACGAGCGTGTGGATCCGATCCGTCGAGGCGTAGATCCAGTCGAAGACCTCACCCGCCTCCCCGTCACCCCAGATGTGCCTCGTCACGTTGGCATACGGGATCGCGGTAGGCCCGTCGAACGTTGGCCTTGGTGAAGGGCTATAGGTGTGGCGTATCGGACTTGTCACGATAGGGGACTCTTCGCTGCTCATTCAGTACCAATGTAACCACATAAAGCACCAATCTGACAATCACAGCAGTATTCTCCCCCTCGACGCATCCGGCCAGGTCTGCGGGCAGACGCTGTCCGTCGACCACCGAAAGGGAGGATTTTCATGCACACAGGGATAGAACGAAGGGCGAGCAGGGTGTTTGCGGCGGACGGGCGGACTGTGGTCCTGGCCTTCGATCACGGCCTGTGGGGCGAGCGTTCGGGCGGCCTGGCGGCACCTGAGAAGACGTTGAGTGAGGCAGTGGCAGCAGGTGCCGATGCGGTCCTGACGTCGGTCGGTACCGTACTGCGCCTCGGTCACCTGATCGATCGCGTCGGCCTGATCGTGAGCCTCGACCGTGTCCACGGCGATCCGGAAGCGGCGGTGAACGAGCTCGTCGGCCTCGGGGCGGACATGGTCAAGGCGATGTGCTTTCCGGGCTCGACCGAGGAGCGCGAGAGTCTCTCCGAGACGGCCCACGTGATTGCGGAATGCCACAGGAACCATCTCCCGGTGCTCCTCGAGACGGTCCCGGTGGACTTCGAAGCGACCGAGCAGCACACGACGGCCAACGTCGCCGACGCCGCTCGTATCGGCGCCGAGCTCGGTGCGGACGTTCTCAAGACCCACTTCACGGGCCAGGACTTCGCCGACGTGCTCGTCGGGCTGGCTGTTCCCGTGGTCGTGCTCGGAGGGCCGTCCCGAGTCGACGATCGCGGCGTGCTCGCCGATGTGGAAGCAGCGATGCGTGCGGGCGCATCCGGTGTGGCGATCGGACGCAACCTCTGGGACCATCCCACCCCTGCCAAGATGATCGCGGCAG
This sequence comes from Thermoleophilia bacterium, assembly GCA_043730975.1. Lineage (GTDB taxonomy): Bacteria > Actinomycetota > Thermoleophilia > Gaiellales > Gaiellaceae > Gaiella. The sequence continues at coordinate 9,273 of JAYTJO010000465.1, forward strand.
TTGGCCTGCTCGTGCACGGCGGTGGGACGGTGGACGAAGCGCTCCGCGAGCTCGCCTAGCAGCTACCCGCCTTGTGGTCGGCGAAGCAGCAGCAGCGACCCGACGCAGATCGCGCTCATGAGGACGTACGGCACGGCATCCCCGAATGTCTCCGCGAGCACGCCCGCAACGATGCCGCCAATGGCGAATCCCGGTGCCCAGGCGACGTTCATCATCCCGGCCGCGGTGGACTGGTCGAACCCCCGGCGCTCGGCGGCATCTGCGAGCAGCGCCATTGAAGGCGTCCAGATCATTCCGAGCGAGACGATGCAAACGAGCGCCACGGCGGCGTAGAGCAAGACACGACCGTCGAACGTCAGCAGCACGAAGGCAACGGTCGAGGTCCATAGCGCGATCCGGATCGGGAACTCTCGCCCGCGGACATCGGCGAGTCGCCCGAACAGCGGGCTCGCGATCGCCTGGATCACCGCTGCCGTCGCGAAGACTGCCCCGATCTGGACGGCACTCAGGCCGAGGTGGTCAAACTGCAGAGGTACCAGAACGCCGATCACCCCCAGGTGGATCCCTGCCACGAGGATCAGCCAGATTCCAACCCGAGCGGCCTGGTCATGAAAGAGCTGGAGCAAGGGAGGGGTCTCGTCGGCCCTCGCCCGGCGCGGAGCCTCGAGTGCGAGCGTCGCGACCCCGAGCCCCACCGTGCAAATCGCGACGGCCGTGAACACGAGGGTGATTCCGGCGGAGGCGGCAGTGGCACCGACAACCGGTCCGAGCAGCGCTCCGATGAACGCGGCTGAGAATGCGAGCCCGATAGCTGCTGCTCGCTGTGACGCGTCCGTCGCCCCGGTGAGCCACGCGATGGCACCCGTGAGTGCGAGCGCGCTGCCGGCGCCTTGTGCGAACCGCGCCCCGACGACGCCGGGGAGCGAGTCCGAGACTGCAAGGGCGAAGGTGGCGGACGCGAGTACGACGAACCCCGCTGTCACCGTCACCTTGACGCCAGCCCGCCGCGCAACTGCCATGCTGGGGAAGGCTGCGGAGAATGCCCCTACGGCGTAGGAAGCGACGAAGACTCCGGCGACGCTCTCCGATAGGTCAAGCGTCTCCTCGTAGTGAGGAAGCAGCGGTGCCATCGACGTGAAGAGCAGTGCCTCGATGAACGCGACGGCGGAGGCGAGCACGAGCACGCCGCGAGGAGCTCCGCCGGCCCCGCGACGCACGGCGCTATTGCTCGTCTGCGGGACGCGTGTGGTCGTGCAGGTGCGCGACCCCCGTCGGAGAATCCTGTCGGAGATCCAGATCGAAGCTGGATTCGACGCTGACGGCGGTCTTCTCGATCGCCGACCGTCGGGCCGCTGCGAGCACGTCGAGAAGATGGAGATCGTGATCCGTGGACGCGAGAGGTGCTCGTCCTTCACGGAGCGCCAGCACGAGCTCACGGAGGCCGTCGGCCCACGACCAGGTTGGCTCGATCGGGTCGAATCCCTGCCAGCATCCCTCGCTGTTCCGCCAGACGTCGAATCCGCGCGGATCCCAGTCGTCCCCGCGCAGATTGGCCGTGCCTTCGGTGCCGTACAGCTCGAGTGCCGGTCGCTGATAGTGCTGGATCGCCTGGCTCGCCGTGATGACCGAGAGGGCCCCAGCGCGGTGCCGCACGATGAGGTGGACGACGTCCGGATCGGGGTTGACCAACTCGACGCCGTCTACGACTCGCCGATCGACCGCTCGGGCTTCAGCTGCGAGCACCTCGACTCCCGGGCCGAGAAGGGCGGTCAGGCTCTTCAGGTTGTAGATCCCGAGCTCAGGCAGCGGCCCACCGCCGCTCGCGTGATACCAGGTCGCCCAGTGCGCGCCCGCGTTCCCGTAGAGGCCTCGCGCGGTATGGACCTGACCGATCGCGCCGTCGTGAACGAGCGTCCAGAGTGCCCTGAGCGTCGGCGAGAGCTGGACGAACGGCGCTGCGAGCACGTGGAGCGCGCGATCGCGCGCCAGCGACGCAAGCGCCTCGCCTTCGGCGCGATCGGCGGCGAACGGCTTCTCCACGAGAACGTGCTTGCCGGCCTCGAGGGCTGCTCGGACGAGCGGGCCATGCGTCGCGGGCGGGGTGATCACGACGACGACGTCCACGTCGCTCTCGATCACGTCGTGCGCGTCGGTGACGAGTGTGGCACCCGGGCGGCGGCGGAGCAACTCCGGCCATCGGTCGGTCTCGCGAGCGCAGATTGGCCCCTCCGACGCGAGCCCTCTCGGAACGAGCCGATCGAGCACCTGGAGATACGCGGGCAGCACATTGCCGGCGCCGATGATCCCGATTCGAATCGGGCGCTCGATCGGGGTCAAAGCGTTTCCGCTCCCAGGTCGCGATAGATCGCGGCGTCGACGAGGCGAACGGGCTGGTCGACCCCGTCGAGGTCGCGCGCGAGGGAGTCGATTGCTCCCCACGCCGGTACCGTCCAGGCTGCGAGGCACCGCGGCCCCGGACCAAGGGCTCCGATCCGGTCGCAGAGGAGGTTGAGCGTGGCGGTTGAGTGTCGCTCGAGTCGTTCCTCGAACAGAACCCGAACCTCGTCTCTCGTTGCGTCGGGGGCGAGGTCGAGGTACTCCATGTAGTACAGACCCTCGCGTCCCGCTATCGGCTCGAGCAGCGGCTCGTAGCAGCCGGCGCTCTCAATGCGGCCGACGAGCCGGAACGTCTCCTCGAAGTCGTCGGCCTCGCCCGAGCCGAAGATCCGTTCCCACTCGCCCACGCGTTCGATCCCGGACTCCGGCGTGTACCAGACGGCGACATACTCCGGCTCGGGGCCGAGGCGGAATGTCCGGCCCATGTTGAGCAGCAGCGTGTCGTCGGCGTATTCGCCCGACCAGCCTGTCTGGCCCCGATTCGCACCGAAATGGAACGCCTCGATCGAGACGCCGGGGTTGCGCGTGATGAACTCAACGTAGATGAGCACCGGTCCTCCTCGGACACGTAACGGAATCAGGAAATTCCTGCCATGTAGACAATTGATCCACCATGTGGTTATATCACTCCATCCCAACCGGCAGCGCTCTCCAACGAGGAGGAGACCAACGATGGCGTACGAGTCCCTGTTTCGTCCCACAGACCGCAGAGAGTTTCTGCGTCGAGGAGCCGCCTTGCTCACGATCGGGGCGACGCCTGCGCTCCTTGCTGCCTGCGGCGGCAGCAGCAACTCGGGCAGCGCCGCTGCTCCCAAGGCGAGCGGAAACATCGACTATCTGTCCTGGGAGGGGTATGACATTCCCCCGGTGATGAAGGCCTGGAAAGCGGCGAACAGCGTCACGGTCAAGCCGACCTACATCGGCAACCACGACGAGATTCAGGCCAAGATCAAGGCGGGCGGGGGAAGCTACGACCTGATCACCTACTACCAGGGCTACAAGCCCCTCTACACCGAGCTAGACATCCTGACGAAGCTCGACACCGACAAGATCCCGAACATCGAGGGCCTCTTCAGCGTGTTCAAGGAAGCCGACGCACGGAACCTCTGGATCGACGAAGACGGCAACTGGACAGGCGTGCCGTGGACCTGGGGCTCGATCGGAATCACCTGGGACGATGCGAAGCTCCCCGGCGGCCTCACCGCGTGGGACGATCTCCTCGACCCGAAGCTCAAGGGCAAGGTGGGCGTCATCAACGACCCGCTCGGCGCCTTCACCCTCACTGCTCACATCCTCGGCAAGGATCCAGCGGCGCTCCCGAAGGCCGAGTATTCGGAGATCAAGGACTACCTCACGAAGATGGTGGGGCAGGCCAAGAGCGTCGCTCCCTCGTTCGGCGACATGACGAACCAGCTCGTGGCCGGTGACATCGTCGCGTGCTACCAGGGGTGGGCGTACATGAACAGCCTCGCCGCGGGTGCCGGCAACAAGACCGTCAAGACGGTGACGCCGAAGGAGGGCGCGTTCTCGTTCTGTGACCTCTACGCGATTCCCTCGACGTCGGACAACGTCGAGACGGTCCATGGCTGGATCAATGAGGCGATCGACCCGGTGATCAACGCTCGGGCTGCCGAGTACCTCGTCGGCGCGGTGACGGTCGAGAAGTCAGCCGAGATGCTCAACGCCGACACGAAGGCGCTCTACCCGTACGACGATCTCGAGCTCGGCGACTCGACCGGCGACCGCCTCAAGAAGCTGTTCGAAGTGGCGCCGTTCTACGGGATGCCGCCGAGCGAGTCGGACGAGTTCATCACCTTCACCGAGATGAGCGAGAACTGGGAAGAGATCAAGCAGGGCGCGTGAAGGCTGTCGCGCGATGACCGCTGCAGAACAGAGCTCCAGAACCCCTGCGCGGGAGGGCAGCCGGTTTCACGTCGGTCCGGCTGCCCTCGCGATCCCGGCCGCCCTCTGGATGGTCGTCTTCTTCGCGGCTCCACTCCTGCTCTTCTTCGTCTACAGCTTCCTCACTGCCAGGCTGTACGCGGTTTCTGGCCCCCTGACGCTCGAGGCGTACCGAGACGCGCTCACGACTCACATCAACGCGACTCTTGCGTTGAACTCGCTCGTCGTCGGGATCAGCGTCGCTGCCACGACGGTCGTCGTTGCACTCCCGATCGCCTACTGGCTTCGCTTCGCGGCAGGCCGCTGGGAGACGGTCGTTCTCTTTCTTATCACGGCAACGTTCTTCGCAAGCTACCTCGTGCGCATCTACGCCTGGCGCTCGATCCTCGGCGATAACGGCCTGCTCAACTCGGGCCTCAAGAGCCTCGGGATTCTCGATCAACCCCTCGGCTTCGTTCTCTACAACCGCTTTGCAGTCACGGTCGCTCTCGTACACATCTTCCTCCCGTACGTCGTGCTGGTTCTCTATGCAGGCTTCCGGCCGATCTCGCCCGCACTCGTCGAGGCCTCACAGGATCTCGGTGCGAACGCCGTAACCCGCTGGCGGAAGGTGATCCTGCCGCTCGTGGCGGCTCCCGCAGCGACATCGTTCGTTCTCGTCTTCGTCCTCGCCGCAGCGGACTACGTGACGCCGCAGTTTCTCGGTGGGACGGACGGTGCGATGCTCGGTGTCCGTATTCAGACCGCTCTGACCGGTGCGGGAAACTGGCCGCTCGGTGCAGCGCTCTCGTTCCTGATGCTTGCCACGTTCGTCGCCTGTTATGCGCTCACGCTGCTCCTGCTTCGCTCGCTCCGTCTCGATCGGGTGCGGTTCGTCTCGTGAGCGTCTCCCAGCGGAGTCCCGTCACATTCGTCGTCACGATCATGGCACTCGTCTTCCTCTACGTGCCACTCGCCGTTGTCGTGCTCTTCTCCTTTCACGCCACGGGAGCGCTGTCGTTCCCGTTCACCGGGTTCTCCTTCCGTTGGTACGAGGAGACCCTCAGCTCACCGGAGTTTCGTGCCGCGCTCTGGAACTCGACCGTCGTCGCGCTGTCGGTCTCGTTCTTCACGCTCATCCTGGGCACGATGGCCGCCTACGGGCTGATGCGCTGCCGCCCGCGTCTTCGCGCACCGCTCGCGGCGCTCTTCTTTCTGCCGATCACGCTGCCTGGGCTCTTCGTCGGGATCAGCCTGCTTGTGTACTTCGCACGGCTCGGCGTTCAGCTCTCGTTCGCAACTGTCGCGATCGCGCACTTCGTCTTCGTGTTCCCGTACTTCTTCCTCATCGCGACGGCGGCGCTCGATCGCCTCGATCCTGCCCTCGAGGAGGCGGCATCCGATCTGGGCGCATCCCCCGGCACGGTCTTCAGGAAGGTGACCTTGCCGCAGGTCTGGCCTATCCTCGCGGCCGCGACGGCACTGTCGTTCGCGCTCTCGTTCGACGAGTTCATCATCACGTTCTTCGTAATCGGTCCCGATTCGACGCTGCCCATGTTCATCTTCTCGAAGTTGCGCCGCACCGTCGATCCGTCCATCAACGTCGTCTCTACCCTCCTGATGGCGATCACGCTCGCGCTCTGGGCCGTCGCCTTCATCTTCGTCCTGCGCGCGGCCAGGGGTCGGGCGCGACGCGCCGACGCGTTACTTCTCGGGGGTGCATCGTGAACGTGCAGACCCGCCTCTCGATCGAGGGCGTCACCCATCGTTTCGGCAGAGTTACCGCTCTCGACTCGGTGAGTCTCGCGATCGAGGAGGGCGAGCTCGTGACGTTGCTCGGCCCCTCGGGTTGTGGCAAGACCACACTCCTTCGCATTATCGCCGGCTTCATCAACCCGAGTGAGGGGCGCGTTGTCGTCGAGGGGCGAGACGTAACAGGCGTTCCCCCGCACAAACGGCCCGTGAACATGGTGTTCCAGCGAGCGGCACTGTTCCCACACCTCGACGTGCGTGCGAACGTTGCCTTCGGGCTCCAGGTGGCGGGCATCCGCGGAGAGGAGGCCGACGGACGGATCGCTGAGGCGTTGCGGCTCGTACGGCTCGAGGGGTACGAGCAACGGCGCGCGCACGAGCTGTCCGGAGGCCAGATGCAACGGGTCGCCCTGGCCCGGGCGCTCGTCAATCGTCCTCGCGTCCTGCTTCTCGACGAGCCGCTCTCCGCGCTCGATCTGAAGATTCGCCTCGAGATGGAAGTCGAGCTCCGTCGCGTTCATCGCGAAACGGGCGCGACGTTCGTGTACGTGACCCACGATCAGCGCGAGGCGCTGGCCCTCTCCGACCGGATCGTCGTCTTCGACAACGGCCACATCGAGCAGGTGGGCTCGCCGGATGAGATCTACCACGCGCCCGCATCGCCGTTTGCAGCGCGGTTTGTCGGTGATGCGAACGTGATCGCTGTCGACGTGGTCAGCGCCCAGGGTGATCGCGCGGTGGTTGCCGTAGGCGGAATCCACCTGGATGTGGCGTCGCGGGTTGAGGTCGGAGCGGGGCCTGCATGGCTCGTCCTCCGACCCGAGGTCGTCAGGCTCTCGTCTGCCCGGAATGGCGGCCTGCGAGGCGTCGTCCTCGACAGTGCCTTCAGGGGCACCGGGTTCTCGTATCGTGTTCTGATCGACGGCCTGGCCGAACCGATGAAGGCGGAGATCGCGGCCGAGCACGGCGCTCCCTTCTCGGTCGGCGACGACGTCTCGGTGATGTGGGAGAGCTCGTCCTGCAGGCTGATGCCGCCTACGGCCACCAACGTTGATTATCATCAGTCAGACAATGAGTCCGCAGGCTAAGACGATGAACGAAACACGCGATGCCTCGATCCAGGTCGTCATCAAGGTCGGCGCGCTCCTCGATGGCCTGGCGGAGGTGGGGGAGTCGACGGCGAGCGATCTCGCGGACCGGATCGACGAACCGCGGAGCACCGTGTACCGGCTCCTGTCGACGCTGCAGCAACTCGAGATGGTCGAGCCCGGGATGCGCCGTGGTACGTACCGCCTCGGACTGACGCTGTTGCGCCTCGGGGCCGAGGTGGCCGCGGGATTCGACGAGCGCCGGGCCGCGTTGCCCGTGCTCGAGCGCCTGCACGAAGAGACGGGCGAGACGGTTTTCCTTTGCGTCCGACGCGGGAACGAGGCGGTCTGCATCGAGCGCCTTGATGGGCAGCGCGTGCAGTCACTTGCGCTGCGTCTCGGCGGCTCGCTGCCGCTGCACGCCGGAGCCGCTCCGCGCATCCTGCTCGCCTTCGAGCCGAAGGAACGCTGGGAGGAATATGCAGCCGCGGGCGACCTCGAGGTCTTCACGCCCAAGACGCCTGTTTCGAGAGCAGCCCTTCTCAGGCGCCTCGACGAGACCCGGAGGCTCGGATACGCGGTCTCTGACGAGGACGTCACAGTCGGGATCGCGGCGCTCGGCGCTCCGATCTTTGACTATCGAGGCAAGGTGTGCGCTGCCATATCGATCAGCGG
>JAYTJO010000466.1:0-4776 GCA_043730975.1 Thermoleophilia bacterium
GCTCCACCGGTAGTGGCCTCCGTATGAACGAGCTCGAGTCCCGGGCTGTCCGCTGCCGGTGGTCGCGCCGCCACTCGCCGACGTTGACGTCGTGACCCGCAACTGGGAGAGTCGTGGTTCCCACCTTGGCCCGCGGGCGACATCAGGTCTTCCCACATCGCGGCCCAAGCTCAAATGTAGGAGGAGTAGAGATGAGTTCGATCAGGGAGACGGCCGAGCAGTTCTTCGTGGCCTGCGAAACCGGCAAGGGTTGGGACGAATGCCAGTCGTTTTGTAACGAGGGCGCGACCTTCTCGGCTCAGGCCGGAGCTCTCGAAGGCGTGGACACGGTCGAGGGTTACACCAACTGGATGAAGGGGATCTTTACGCCGTTGCCCGACGCGAGCTACGAGATTCGCTCCTTCGCGGTCGACGATGCGCGGCAGAACGTGGCCGCCTACGGCATTTTCCGGGGGACACACACGGGAGAGGGCGGGCCGGTGCCGCCGACCGGGATGAAGGTGGAGGCCGAGTACGTGTACGTGATGGATTTCGACGGCGATCGGATTCGCCACTTGACGAAGGTCTGGAACGACGGGATCAGCCTGCAGCAGCTCGGGTGGGCGTGACCTCTCACTGACCGGTGCGAAGGCTGTGGCGCCGCCTGAGCGTGATCCGCCACTCGCACCGGTGTGAAGTATGAGAACATACGTTCGTGTCAGGCAAAGGAGCCTCGATCCTCCACGCCGATCTCGACGCATTCTTCGCGTCGGTCGAGCAACGGGACGACCCGCGTCTCCGCGGGCGTCCCGTGATCGTCGGCCTGGGCGTGGTACTCGCGGCCAGCTACGAGGCAAAGGCGTTCGGCGTCCGCACCGCGATGGGCGCGGCGGCCGCGCGGCGGCTGTGCCCGCACGCGGTCGTCGTCCCGCCCAGGATGTCGGCCTACTCGGAGGCGAGCAAGGCGGTATTTCGGGTCTTCGAGGACGCTGCGCCGGTCATCGAGGGGATGTCGATCGATGAGGCGTTCCTCGACGTCCATGGCATGGAACGGAGCGTCGGCTCGCCGACACAGATCGCCATGCGGCTGCGGCGGGACGTCCGTGAGCACGTCGGCCTGCCGATCACGGTCGGAGTCGCCCGGACGAAGTTCCTCGCCAAAGTCGCAAGCGGCGTGGCCAAGCCCGACGGTCTCCTCGTCGTGGCGCCGGAAAGGGAGCTCGCCTTCCTCCACCCGCTCGAGGTGGAGCGGCTCTGGGGTGTAGGCCCGGTCACCGCCGGCAAGCTTCGAAACCGGGGAATCACGACGGTTGGACGGCTTGCGCTTCTGCCCGAAGCGGCACTCGTGGCGATGCTCGGACGCGCGACCGGGCGCCACCTCCACGCACTGGCCCACAATCTCGACTCGCGCCCGGTCCACGGTCGGCGCCGTCGCGGTTCGATCGGCTCGCAGCGCGCGCGAGGCCGCTCGCCCTGGTCGCACGAGTCGGTCGACGCGGACGTCGTCGCCGTCGTCGACCGGGTCACCCGGCGCATGCGTGCCGCGCGACGCGTCGGCCGCACGGTCGTCCTCCGGCTCCGTTTCGGCGATTTCACGCGCGCGACCCGTTCTCACACGCTGCCGCAGGCCACGGCGAGCACCGCCGAGATCCTTGCGGTCGCCAGGGCCCTCCTCGCCGCCTCGCTCCCGGAGCTCGAGCGCCGCGGCCTGACACTCGTCGGCATCTCCGTCGCCAACCTCGAGGATGCGTGCGCGGTTCAGCTCGAGCTGCCCTTCGACCGCATCGATCGCGAGGCGCTCGACGCGGCCCTGGACGAGGTACGCGATCGCTTCGGCTCGGCGGCCATCACGCGCGGCGTGCTGCTCGGGCGCGATCCCGGGATAACGATGCCGCGGCTGCCGGACTGAGGCCGTCGGATGCCGGATTGCCTCAATGCGATCCGGCATCCGATTCCCATTCCAGAGCAACGTCACGCGAGGACGTGATGCACCATCAGATCCTCGGCGGAGGCCAGGTCCATGTCGAGGCCGTACGCCTCGCAGATTCCCATGAACGCGTCCCAGTCGGGCTCGTCGCCGACCGCGAAGATCGGCTCGATGTCGACGAAGAACTGCTCGAAGCCCGCGGGCGAGATCAGCTCGAGCAACCTGGCAGGCTCGTCGGTTGCGTTCCAGAATGCGTGCTTGACACCACGGGGCTTGAGGATCAGATCTCCGGGCCGGCCGACGACGATCTCCTCGCCTACGAGAACCGTCACGGCCCCCTCGAGCACGTAGCTGTACTCGTCCTCGCGGGCGTGGGTGTGCACGGGTGAGCCGAGCGTTCTCGGCGCCATCGGGTGATCGACGAGCGAGCAGCGGTCTGCGGTGGTTCCGCCGCCGACGAGGAGCCGGGCGCCGAGGCCGCCGCCGAGGTCGTGGGTGATGCCGTCGGTCGGGCCGACGACGGTTGTGACTGCCTGTGCGGTCATGTCTACCTCTCCTTATTTGACGTACAGTACTGTACGATGAAGTAAGAATAGAGGAGGTTGAGCGTCTTGTCAAATTCGTTTATCATCGATGTACGCGAAATGGCCGAGAAGCGCACCTATACGAAGCACCGTCGCGCCGAGAGCGAGGCCGAGACGCGCGCCCACATCATCGAGGCGACGGTCGCCCTCCACGAGGAGGTCGGCCCTGCGCGGACGACGATCGCCGCAATCGCCGAGCGGGCCGGAGTGCACCGCCCAACCGTCTACCGGCACTTCCCGACCGTCGAGGGACTCCTGGGCGCCTGTTCCGGGCACTGGGTCGAGCTGCATCCGCCCCCGGATCCCGCATCCTGGGCTGCGGTCGACGACCCCAGCGAGCGCCTGTGCCGTGCGCTCGACGAGCTCTTCGCCTACTACGAGGCGACCGAGGCGATGACACGCAACGTCCTGCGCGATGCCGCCGTGATGCCCGAGCTCGAGATCTACGGCGATCAGTTCAGCGAGTACTTCGCCGCCGTCACCCACGTGCTGCTGGCGGGTCGCGCCGCCGACTCGATGCTCGAGGCGGCGCTCACCCTCGCGACGGCGTTCGAGACGTGGCAGACGATGACGCAACGCGCGGACCTCGAGCGAGCCGGAGCTGTCGCACTGGCAGTGGCTCTGGTCAACGGCGTGACTCGAGCAACGGACGCGACCACCCCCATCCCCCGAAGGAGAGACGTCGATGGACGACACGATTCCCACTGAGTTCGAGGTTCTCGACGACCGCTTCCGAGGTTGCGACGGCGACAGCACCGTCGAGCGCCTCTACACGGGCTGCCGCTGGGCCGAAGGGCCGGTCTACGTGCCCGCGGGCCGCTACCTCGTCTGGAGCGACATCCCGAACGACCGGATGCTGCGCTGGGACGAGACGACGGGTGTCGTCGGCGTCTTCCGCCAGCCTGCCGGGTACACGAACGGCGGCACCCTCGACCTGCAGGGGCGGTTGGTCAGTTGCGAGCACGGGAACCGACGTGTTTCACGCACCGAGCACGACGGCTCGATCACGACGATCGCCGACAACTACGACGGGAAGCGCCTGAATAGCCCGAACGACGTCGTTGTCCGATCCGACGGGTCGATCTGGTTCACCGATCCGTCCTACGGAATTGACAGCGACTACGAGGGGCACAGGGCCAAGAGCGAGATCGGTGCGTGCAACGTCTATCGCGTCGACGGGACCACGGGCGAGTGTCGCGTCGTCGGAGACGACTTCGTCCGCCCGAACGGTCTCGCCTTCTCAAGAGACGAATCGTCGCTCTACGTCGCCGACACCCGGGCGGCACACATCCGCGTCTTCTCCGTCAAACCCGACGGCACACTCGCCGACGGCCGCGTGTTCGCCGAGTGCTCCGAAGGGGTGTTCGACGGGATCCGGCTCGACACGGAGGGGCGCATCTGGGCCGCAGCCGGCCCCGGCGTGCACTGCTTCGACCCGGACGGCACCCTGATCGGCAAGCTCCGCCTCCCCGAACCCGTCTCGAACCTCGTCTTCGGCGGCCCGAAGCGGAACCGGCTGTTCATCACCGCATCGACGTCGGTCTACTCGCTGCTGACGACGGTCAACGGGGCGATTCCACCGTGGCAGCCGGGTTCGGACGCTCGAACTTCGGGTGCTTGACGGCCGGGGCGGCGATCGCTCTCGCGTGAGTTGGAGGCCTGCGCTGGCGTCAAGCTCGGCCCGATGCGACGCACTCAACCCGGGCGATCTCGTAGTCCTTCGCGAAGCGGATGCGCTTGCGCTGGCCATTTTGCGGAGTGGTGACGCGGAGATACGCTCGATCGAGCGGTAGTACGCCGATGGGTATCACGTACACGCCGCCTGTCTCGCGGCAATACACGGCGAAGTGGTCGACCTGTCCCTGATAGTGCCGCTGAGTGGGTTTCTCGTTCGGGTGGTGGGCGTAGGAACTTGCGGTCGCGAACTCCACTGCCCCATGTCGCATGCGCCCGGTCTTGCACTGGACGCGAAACAGCCTCTCGCCGTCATCGAGGATGAGGTCGTAGCGTGTGTTCTCGCCGAACGGCGTCGCGACCTGGTAGCCGGATTCGTTCAGCGCAAGCATGACTGCAAGAGTCGTGTGATCGCCAACGTCCTTTGGATGCTTCATGAGGACATGGTACGATGTTGCTCGGACAGACAACGATTCTTGATTGTCGGGCCGTTGGTGAATCCGAAAATGCGAGAGCCGGAGAAGGGATTCGAACCCTTGGCCCCCGGTTTACAAAACCGGTGCTCTGACCAGCTGAGCTACTCCGGCACCCTCGACATGGTAGTCCGAGCAG
>JAYTJO010000467.1:0-3298 GCA_043730975.1 Thermoleophilia bacterium
AGCGTGTTGAAGACGGCGAGGTTCGTCCAGTCGGAGAGCTGGAGCGCCGAGACGGGCGGCTCCTCGAACCACAACTCGGTGTACGCCTCGTCGGAGGCGAGCACGAAGTCGTACTCGCGGGCGAGGGCCGAGATTCGCTCGTAGAAGGAGAGTGGCGCAGTTACACCCGTCGGGTTGTTCGGATAGTTGACCCAGAGCAGCGCCGTCCGGCGCCACGTCTCGATCGGAACCGCGTCGAGATCGGGGAGGAAGCCGTTCTTCTCGAGCAGCGGCAGCTCCTCGACGCGCGCGCCGGCGAACTGGGCGCCGCGGACGCCGACGGGGTAGCCCGGATCGGTCAGGACAACCGTGTCACGACCCCCGGCAAGATCGAGAACGACCTGGGCGAAGGAGAAGATCGCCTCCTTCGAGCCGAGCGTCGGAATCACGTGCAGGTCAGGGTCGAGCGTGACGCCGAAGCGGCGGCCGACCCAGCCGGCCACGGCCTCGCGCAGCTCCGGGAGGCCGACCGCGGCGGGATACCCCATCCGCTCGCGCACGCCGTCCCGCAACGCCTCGATGATGCGGGGATCCGTCGGCTCCCGCGGATCTCCCATCCCGAAGTCGATCACCTCGAGCCCCTCGGCGCGCCGGGCTGCGGCAGCCTGATTCAGGCGCACGAACGGGTACGTCGCCTGTCCCGTGAGGATGGGGGAGATGGGCACGCGCTACGCGGTAAGGAAGCGGGAGAGAGTCTCGTACGCGGTCACGAGCGCGTCGATCTCGACGAGCTCATCGCGCCGGTGGGCGTAGCGCGTCCCGCCGGGGCCGAAGTTGATCGCGTCGATCCCGCGCGTGGTGAAATCGGCAACGTTCGTCCACGCTTGCTTCGGCTCGAACGTGAGATCACCCGCATCCCGTAGCGCGAGCACGAGCGGAGTGTCCGTCACGACCGTTGCGGGCGGCGAGTCTGCCGTGATCTCGAGCTCCGCGCCGTCCGGCGTCAGCGAGCGCAGATAGTCGGCGGCGCTCTCCGGCAATCGATCGGGCGCGTAGCGGAAGTTGAGTGTCGCAACCGCGCTGTCCGGGATCACGTTCGAAGCAATCCCACCTTCGATCTGCGTGATCGAGGCGACCTCGTAGAACGGCAACCCGCCGACGATCACCTCCCGTCGCTCGAGTGCCGCGATGGGAGCGAGTCCGGCGATCGCTTTCTCGATCGCGTTCTCCGCCGTCCAGGGCCGGGCCGAATGGCCGCTGACGCCGGAGAAGGTGATCCGCGCATTCATGTTGCCGAGGCAGCCCGCCTGAAGGGTCAGATCCGTGGGCTCGAGCAGGATCGCGAGATCGGCGGCGGTCGCGAGCTGCGATCGCTCGAAGAGATCGGGGAGGGGACTGAACTGCGCGGGCAACTCCTCCTTTCCGAAGAGGAGCAGCGCCACGTCGACGGGGCCGGGATCGGCCAGCGCGAGGTCGCGGACGATCTCGAGCGCAACTGCGACACCGCCCTTCATGTCGGTCGCACCACACCCGTGAACCGCCCCGCCGTCGATCCGTCCTGGAACGTTGTCCTGCGCCGGCACGGTGTCGTAGTGACCGACGAGCAGAACGAGCGGAACACCGGCTCGACGAGGTCGCGCGAAGACAAAGGCGTCCTCGGCCGCGTACTCGGCCTCGAACACCGGAGGGACGAGCGAGAGCACGTGCGCACGGACCGCCGCTTCGTGGCGGCTCTCCGACGGAATATCGACGAGCTCGAGCGTCCGCTCGGCGAGTCGCTGCGCCAGCGCTGTCATGACGCGAGCGTACCGGCATACTCTCTCCATCACGCGCCGATCCGACACCCCGGAAGGGCACGAGCCCGAGAAGGGGCTCCTGCTTGCCGTGCTCCCACGAGGAGCCGATGCCGAGGACGAGCTCGACGAGCTGCGTGAGCTCACGCGCACCGCTCTCGTTGTGCCGGTCGAGGTGCTCGTCCAGCAACGCAACCGGCCCGATCAGAAGACGTATGTGGGGAAGGGCAAGCTCGAGGAGCTGAAGACGCTCTACGCCGACTGCGGCGCCGATGTTCTGATCGTCGACGACGAGCTCGATCCCACGCAACAGCGCGCGCTCGAGGACGCGCTCTCGACACGTGTCGTCGATCGAACGCAGCTCATCCTCGACATCTTCGCCCAGCATGCGGCGAGCGCCGAGGGGAAGCTCCAGGTCGAGCTCGCGCAGCTCGAGTACAACCTGCCCCGCATGCGCGGGATGTGGAAGCACCTCGAGCGCCTCGGCGGCGGCGTCGGCACGCGCGGCCCTGGCGAGTCACAGCTCGAGAGCGACCGACGCATGGCCCGCCATCGGGTGACCGTGCTCCGGGCGCGGCTCAAGGCTCTTCAGGCCCAGCGTGGTGTGCGCCGCAAGGAGCGCAAGAGGGCCGAAGTGCCAACGGTTGCGTTGGCGGGATACACGAACGTCGGCAAGTCGACGCTGCTCAACGCCCTCACGGGCGCCGACGTCTCCGTCGAGAATCGCCTGTTCGAAACGCTCGACCCGACGACGCGTGGCTTCGACTACGACGGCAAGCGCTACCTCGTCACCGACACCGTCGGATTCATCCGGAGGCTCCCGACCCAGCTCGTCCAGGGCTTCGCCTCGACGCTGGAGGAGACGCTCGTCGCCGACCTGATCCTCCACGTCGTCGACGCGTCGTTACCGGAGGACAGGATGCGCGAGCAGATCGCGGCCGTCGACACCGTGCTCATGGAGATCGGAGGCGAGGATCTGCCGATCACCCTGGTGCTCAACAAGATCGACCGGCTCGATCCGCTCGCGGAGCGCCGCATCGCGAACCGGTTCCCAGAGGCTCTGCGCGTCTCGGCCGTGACAGGAGAGGGCCTCGACGAGTTGCGCGAGAGTGTCGCAACCTTCTTCGCCGACCGCTTCGAGGATGTCCGCCTGCTCGTGCCCTACGACGAGGGCACTGCTCTCTCTGCCCTCTACGCACTTGGAGCGCCGATCGATGAGCGACGCGACACCGACGAGGGCGTGCTGATCCGGGCGACGCTCTCGCACCGGGACAGCCGGCGCTTCGCCCGGTATCTGATCGCGGGTGACGACCTGGGGTCTGCGGCGACGACGTGATCGAACTGCCAGTCACGAGAGTCCGCGATGGCGCGGTGCTACCGACACGAGCCCACGACGGAGACGCAGGGCTAGACCTGGCCGCCTGCGAAAAGGTCACGATCGGGCCCGGGGAGCGTGCCATCGTCGGCACCGGGATCGCCGTCGCGATCCCGGAGGATCACGCCGGCATCGTTGCGCCCCGCTCGGG
>JAYTJO010000468.1:0-3938 GCA_043730975.1 Thermoleophilia bacterium
CGTGTCCCTTCGAGCGGATCGACCGCGACGTCGACCTCCGGGCCAAACCCTGCACCCACGCGCTCGTTGTTGAACAGCATCGGCGCCTCGTCCTTCTCACCCTCGCCGATCACGACGACGCCCTGCATGGAGACGGTGTTGATCATCCGCCGCATGAGATCGACGGCGGCTCCGTCGGCAGCGTTCTTGTCGCCCCGGCCAATCCACGCCGCGGCACCCATGGCAGCCGCCTCCGTTACGCGCACGAGCTCGAGCGCCAGGTTCCGGTCAGGGACGGTTGGATCGTGGGGCGCGTTCATTGCTCTGGTGATCCTATCCCGGCGACGGCCTCGCTGACACGACCGTCCGTCGGTGCGAGCACCACGACCGCGATCCCGGCGCAGAGCACGAGCGCGCCTCCGAGAAGCACCTGAGGCGAGATCGATTGCTCGAGCAGCCACCAGGCGAGAATGACGGCGGAGACCGGCTCGAGGAACGTCAGGACACCGGCAGTTTGTGCTGTTACGTGCCGAAGCAGCGCCGCGTAGGCGAGTGTCGCGAAGCCCGTCAGCACCGCGCCGAGCACGATCAGCGCAGCCCAGTCTTCGCCACTCTCCGGCACCGATCCGGTGACGAAGAGGAGCGCCGGAGCGAGCACGAGGCCGCCGCCGAGTCAGTCCCAGAATGCAACCGTGAGGGGCTGTGCGCCCGCGTGGAGCAGTCCCTTCGAGAGAATCAGGAGCACTGCAAACGTCAGAGCCGACCCCATGCCGCAGGCGACGGCGACCCAGCCGAACGCTCCTCCGTCGCCTCCGGCGAGCGCAACGAGAATGATCCCGGCGAGGCCCGGCACGAGCGCAGCCACCGCAACGTGCGACAGCCGCTCCGGGAGGAACGCCGGCGCAAGAACCGCGAGGAACACTGGCGCCGACGCGAACGTGATCACGGCGAGCGCGACCGAGCCGCGTCTCACCGTCTCGAAGAACAGCACCCAGTGCACGGCCTGCACGCACCCGAGAGCCACGAGTGCCCGGAGGTGCGTTCCCGGCCGAAGAAGCCGGGCGTGCCCCGTTGCGACAGCAACCAGAGCGAGCGTGAATGCCGCGATGACGAGTCGGAAGAAGGCGAGCGGGATCGGATCGACCGAGATCGCGCCCGCAAGGACGGCGACGAGCCCCCAGGAGACGGCGAGGGCCGCGAGGGCGAGGTTCCAGCGCACCGCCCTACCCCGCTCCCTTCTGGGTCACATGCTGTCCGGCGCTTCGACCCCGACGAGCCCGAGGCAGCGAGCGACAACGGACTTCGTCGCAGCACAGAGCGCGAGCCGGAACTCCTGCTCGGGCGAGCCGAGCACCTTGTGGTGGTGGTAGAAGCGGTGGAAGTCGTCGGCCAGGCGGATCGCGTACGTGGGGATCGCGTGTGGCGCTCGCCTCAGGGCTGCCTCCGATGCGATCCCGGGAAACTCGGCGATCCGCTTCACGAGGTCGCGCTCCTCTGCAGCAAGCGGGCCGACCGGCGTGCTCGTGTCCGTCCAGGACCCGGAGCTCTCCGGCGCGTTGCGGAGAATCCCGGCGATCCGGGCATGGGCGTACTGGACGTAGAAGACGGGGTTCTTCGCAGTCTTCTCGACCGCAAGATCGATGTCGATCTCGATCGTCTGGTCGTGCCCGCGCGAGACGAGGTACCAGCGGGCTGCATCGACCCCGATCTCCTCGACGAACTCGTCGAGGAAGACGACGTCGCCGCGACGCTTGGACATCTTGGTCGCCTCACCAGCCTTCGTCAGATGGACGAGCTGGTAGATCAGGACCTCGAGCGATTCCCTCGGGTGACCGAGCATCTCGGCGAGCGCCTGCAGACGCCCGACGTAGCCATGGTGGTCGGCACCGAGAACGTAGATCAGGCGCTCGAAGCCCTTGGCGTACTTCCGACGCACGTACGCAGCGTCTGCGGCGAAGTACGTTGGCGCACCGTCCGAGCGAACCAGAACGCGATCCTTCTCGTCGCCGTGGGCCGACGTGCGAGCCCAGAGCGCGCCATCTTCTTCGAAGGTATCGAGCAGGGCAATCGCCTCCGGGATCTCGGTCTCGACCACGCTCTGTCGCTCGTAGGTGTCGAAGTGGATCCGGAAGCGCTCGAGGCTCGCTTCCATGCTCTCGAGCATGCGCGGCACGGGATCACCCGGTACCTCCGCAAGCCCTGCGATGTACTCGCCCTGGTAGCCGTCCTCAGGCGGCTCCTCGCCCCGGCGTACCGCCTCGACCGACTCGCGGAACTTCTCCATCTGGCCGCCGGCGTCGTTGTAGTAGTACTCGCGCTCCACCGAGTGCCCGGCAAACGCGAGCAGTCGCGCGACGCAGTCGCCGTAGGAACCGTTCCGCGCCGACGCGACCGTGATCGGGCCAGTGGGATTCGCGGAGACCATCTCCACCTGGATGCGCTCGGGCGCGCTCGCGGAGTCTCCCCCGAAGCGGTCGCCGTCTTCGAGCACAGCTGCCACGGTCCGGACGAACCACGTATCGTTGAGGAAGAGGTTCAGAAATCCCACCCCTGCTACCTCGACTCGCTCGACTCCGCCGATTGACGTGAGCCGGGCGGCGAGCTCATCTGCCACCTCGCGAGGCGGCCGCTGCAGCTGTCCGGCCAGGCGCAGTGCAACATTCGTCGCATAGTCACCGTGGGCTGCGTCGCTCGGACGATCGAGGTCGACTGGAACGCCTACGACCTCCGAAACGGTGGCTTCGAAGACCTGGACTGGGTCTGCCATGACGTCAGCGTATAGGCAGGCTCGATCGACCATCGCCACTGGTTTCCGCATTCGACCCGGACGCAGGGGAGGTCGTTACAACTCAGCGGGTACGACCTGAAGCCGTCGTCGGGGGTTCCAGACGCGTGACCTGCTCCGGTTCTGTCGGTTCCCCTTGGACCGGTGATAGCACCTCGTCCACAGCCGGCGCGCGCGGAAGTTCGGCGCTGGCGGGCGCGATCGTGGCAACCACTCTGGAATCACCGCCCGGCGCGGGAACCCGCGCGACTCGCGGTGACGACTGCACGCGTGTCGAAGGCGTCCCCTCGGGCTCACTGGCCGGTTCAGGTTCGCGTGCTGGCTCCCCCGTCGCGCCCGGCGTGCGCAAGGCGCGCGTGGTACCGCCAACCTCGCGCTGCTCGGCGACGGGAGCGCGCAAGGGCTCGCGTCGTGCGGGCAGGGTCAAGCCAGGTGCCGTGGCGCGAACCACGGACGATGCGCGCGAAAGGACGTTGGGATGCTCCGTCGCTTCGTAGGCAGCTGCCAGTTCAGGGGCCTGTCTCGCCTCGGTCGCCGGCAAGGCGGGTTCCCGAATGGGCACCACCGTGAGCGACTGGGTGCCGAGTGCCGTACCGGCGACTCCCGCGGCAACCACCCCGGCCGCGACCTTGGCAGCGACTGGCCACGTGAGCTTCGCCGCGAGCCCCACCCCCGCACCTGCAATTCCAGCCGCCCCGGACGGGCCGGTCGCAAAGAACGGAATCGCCTGGGCCAGGCCCTCCCGGACTGCAAGCGGAACTGCAAGCGCGCCGCCGGCTACCGGTCGGAGCCCGATCCGAAGCGTCCGCCGTGCCCGGAAGAGCAGTGCCTCGACGGATGGCCGCGAGACTCCGAGAGCCCTGCCGATCTCGCCGTAGTGAAGGCCGTAGAGGTCGCGGAGCACGACAGCCTCACGCTGCTTTTCCGGGAGCGATGCGATCGCGATCCGCAGGCACTCCACGGTCGTGCGGCGCTCGACGTCGTCTTCGGTCATCAGCGACGACCTGATGCACTCGTCGTGCAAGGGCAGTGGCTCGGATGCACGGACCCGGAGACGCGCTCGGCATTCGTTCCGGGCGATCGTCGCTAGCCAGGCACCAGGGTCGCGGATCGCGGTGCCGCTCAGCAGCGCCTCGTGAGCCGAAAGAAACGTTGCCTGCGTGGCGTCAGCGGC
>JAYTJO010000469.1:0-2349 GCA_043730975.1 Thermoleophilia bacterium
GGGTGGCGAGTTCAAGCCGACATATGCGTTGTTCATCGCGCTCGTCCCGGTGCTGTTCTTCAACTACGTCGGCTTCGAGCTGCCGAGCGCGGCCGGCGATGAGATGACGTCCCCTCAGAAGGACGTGCCATGGACCATCCTTCGCGCCGCGGCCACGGCGATTCTGCTCTACGGCCTGCCCATCCTCGCTGTTATTGCCGTGCTTCCGAAGGACGAGATCACCGGCGTCGACGGCTTCATGACCGCAGTCGCGGCCGTCTTCTCCGTCTACGGCGGGGCAGCGAGCGTGATGACGAAGATCGCAGCGTTCGGCTTCATCCTCGCCCTCGTATCGAGCGCGTGCACGTGGCTGATGGGCTCGGATCGGAGCCAGGCGGTGGCGTGCTATGACGGCGCCGGACCGCGCATCCTTGGCCGGTTCTCGGCGAAGCTCGGAACGCCCGTGAACGTCAACTTCCTCTCGGGCATTGTCTCGACGATCGTCTTCGTCGCGGCAGCACAGATCGCCGGCGGCAACGCCTCCGCAACCTTTGACGTGATGATCGGGATCGTGCTCACCTTCACGACGATCTCCTACATCGTCATCTTCCCGGCACTGATCAAGCTGCGCTACAGCCACGCTCATGTGAACCGTCCCTACCGGATTCCGGGTGGCATGGCTGGTGTCTGGATCTGCGGCGTGCTCTGCACCTTCTGGGCCGTCTTTGCCTCGCTCGTCGCTATCTTCCCCGGTTTCCTCGACGGAAAGCTGCTCAACGATTCGGGCTTGCCGGAGGACGTTTCGCGCGCCAAGTACACGACGATCGCCGGCGTCGCGATCGGGATCGCCTTCCTGGCAGGCTTCATCTTCTACTGGCTCGGTGGGAGAACACGCGAGCACATGGTCGACGTACCGCTCGCGGGTAACGAGGAACTCGCCGCAGGTTCTGGCGCCGCCACAACCTAGAGCGACACGCTTCAGCGCCTGTACGACGCCGGGTCAGACCCCCGGCGTCGTGCGGTGCCGCGTTCTGCGCACCCTGGCCTACACTTCACCGGTGCGCCGCTATCACCTGACCACCTTCGGCTGCCAGATGAACAGCCACGACTCCGAGCGCATCAAGGGCATGCTCGAGTCGCTCGGCCTCGGCGAGGCAACCTCGAAGGAGGACGCCGACATCGTCGTCTTCAATACGTGCACGATCCGCGAGAAGCCCGACACCAAGCTCTCCGCCTATCTCGGCGATGCTGGTGCGCGGAAGCGTGAGAACCCCGACCTCGTGATCGCCGTCGGGGGCTGCTTCGCCGAGGCGCAGCAGGAGCGGATCTTCGACCTCTATCCGCAGGTCGACGTCGCATTCGGCCCCGGGTCAATCCCGCACCTCGGGGAGTGGGTCGGAGTCGGGGGCGAGGGCGTCGAGCGCGGTCGCTTCGGCACGCACGAGCACTTCGCCGGGCACCTGCCGCAGCGCCGTGAACGCGCCGCCCACGCCTGGTTACAGGTGTCGATGGGCTGCAACTCAACGTGCTCCTACTGCATCGTCCCCGCAGTGCGGGGACGGGAGCAGAGCCGCCGCCCCGGAGACATCATCGCCGAGGCGACGCGCCTGGCCCACGAAGGCGTCCGCGAGATCACGCTCCTCGGCCAGAACGTCAACTCCTGGGGACGCGATCTTGCTCCCGACATCCGCACGGAGTTCGGCGAGCTCCTGCGCGCCTGCGACGCCGTCGACGGAATCGAGCGCATTCGCTTCACGAGCCCGCACCCGAAGGACTTCCGCGAGCCCGTGATCGCGGCGATGGCGGAATGCGCGGCGGTCTGCGAGCATATCCACCTGCCGTTGCAGTCCGGTTCGACGAGGATCCTCAAGGCGATGCGGCGCACCTACTCGCGCGAGCGGTATCTCACGCTCGTGGCACGACTACGCGACGCCATTCCCGACCTCGCGCTCGGTACCGACATCATCGTGGGCTTCCCGGGTGAGACCGAGGCCGACTTCCAGGAGACGCTCGAGGTCGTCGAGGACGTGCGCTACGACAGTGCCTTCACCTTCATCTACTCGCCTCGTCGCGGTACGGATGCAGCGGCGATGATCGACCAGGTGCCCGAGCCCGTCAAGCACGAGCGGCTCGAGCGGCTCGTCGAGGTGGTACAGCGGATCGCAGCCGAACGAAACTCCGAGCGGGTTGGCCGCGTCGAGGAGGTGCTCGTGGAGGGGCCGAGCAGGACGAACGAAATGCTGCTGCGTGGTCGCACCCGCCGGAACACGAGCGTGGTCTTCGCGGGCACCGGCGAGGCCGGCGATCTCGTCGACGTCACCATCGAGGGGTCGACCTCGACAACGCTGCGAGGCGTGATTGCGTCTGCCG
>JAYTJO010000470.1:0-6928 GCA_043730975.1 Thermoleophilia bacterium
CACCTTCGCCCGGACACATCACTGGAAAGACACCCGCAAGCAGGGTCATTCGGGAATCGAGTCACAAACGAAGAACACCGGCACCACCCTGGCAACAACAACCCCAGACGGGGCACCCACACACTCACAGTTCGGGAATGTTGCATGAGCCGGTGGCTCTCAGGGCCGCCCCGACCCCCTGGTGCAACAAGGTGGTGTCGTGTGGCACTCTCCACGGCATCGTCGACGACACTCTGCGCCTGCACGAGGATAACCGCGCTGCCTGGAATGAGGCGGCTCAGGCCTACGCCGGCAGGATCGACGAGACAGTTGCTTCGCTCCGTGCTGGCTGCTCCAGCCTTCACCCGCTGGAGCGGGCGAACTTGTATGACCTCGCGGAATGGTGCGAGTGCGCGATCCACCTTCAGTGCGCCTCGGGGCGCGACACCCTCTCGCTTTGGGTTGAGGGTGCCAGACGTGTCGTGGGGGTGGACATATCCGACCGCCACATCGAGAATGCGCGGCGGATGGCGGCGGCGCTGGCGGCACCGGCGATCTTCTACCGTTCCGACGTCCTCGACGCGCCGCATGAACTCGACGGGACAGCCGACCTTGTCTATAGCGGCCGTGGCGCTCTTTGTTGGCTCCACGAGATTGACGCGTGGGCGAGGGTCGTCTACCGCTTGCTCAAGCCGGGCGGGATCCTGCACGTGCTCGATGACCATCCCGTATCGTGGCTGTTCGACCCAGACGCCGACCGGCTCGTCCCGTCCGGCTACGACTACTTCTCGTCAGAGGTGGAGTCGAGCCGAGGCTGGCCGACGAGCTACCTCAGCCTCGAGATTGCTGACGAGCAACAATCGGTCAAGCATGAGCGCCTCTGGACGTTGTCGCAGATCCACCAAGCCCTCGTCGACGCCGGTCTGACCATCGAGCTGCTCGGCGAGCACCCCGAGTCGTACTGGCCCAGCTTTCTCAACCTCAGGGACGAGGTCAGGCGCACAGTCCCGAACTCGTTCACGATCATCGCGCGGAAGCCAATAAGCGGAAGCCAATAAGCGGAAGCCAATAACGGGTGCGTCGTGATCGTGAATCCGCGCATCCCACGCCCCCGAGACAGGACAGCACCGCCGCCTGCGCCAGCGTCCTCCCGCCGGACGCCGTGGAGTCAGCTCAGGAACTGCACGATCGCGTCGGCTGTCGCGTCGAAGTCGTCCCAGAGGACGCTATGGCCACCGGGGACGTCGACCCTCGTGACGTGGCCGTTCCGCGGCACGGCGATCGGGATCCACGAGCGCTCGCCGCAGACGACGAGCGTCGAGCACCTCGGCCACGGCGGCGTCGACGACGCCATCTCGCTCCAGGCAACGATCACTGCAGCGGGCGCGTACTGCCAGCGGAAGCGGCCGTCCGGGCTCTCGACCAGATGCTCGCGCGTCTCCTCCTCGAGCGTCTCGCGCGGCGTCGTGAAGAGCGATCCGTCGGCGAGCCGCACCTCGATCGCCTCGTCCGCACTCGCGAACGAGACGTCGGCACGCGTCATGTCGGCTCGCTCCCCTGAGACAGCGACATCGAGCTGCAAAGCAGGATCGAGCAGGACGGCACAGACGACGCGATCCGGCTGCCGGGCCGCAACCTCGGCGACAAGCTTGCCACCGAAACTGTGCCCGATCCAGGCCGCCTCGGAGATCCCGAGCGCGTCGGTCGTCTCGAGCAGATCGGCAACGTGCTGCTCGACGCTCCACGGTGGCTCCCACCCCGACCTGCCATGACCGCGGTAGTCGACACCGATGACCCGATACTTCCGGAGGCGCTCCTCTGCCAGCCTTCGAAAGCGTCGCCCATGGCCCGTAACGCCATGCAGGCAGACGACCGGTTGCCCCGTCGGATCGCCCCACTCTGTCGTGCTCAGCTGCATGAGAGCACCAGTTTGCCGAAATGCTGCCCGCTCGCCATCGCTTCAACGGCACGCGCCGCGTCGGCAAGGGGCAGGACGGAGTCGATGACCGGACGCCAGGAGCCCGATTCGAGCGCCCCGAGGAGCCCCGCGAAGTCCGCCGGGCTGCCCATCATCGTCCCGAGCAACGACCACTGGCCGAAGTAGAAGGGCCGCACCGGGAGCGTTGCCTCGGTGCCGCCCGTCGCGCCGAAGACGACGACACGCCCTCCGGGGCGCAGGCAATCGAGCGACTGCGGCCATGTCGAACCGATCGAGTCGATCACGAGATCTGCACCGCCGAGCTCCTTCACCGCGGCGACCCAGTCCTCCGTCGCGTAGTTGACGCCGCCTTCCGCACCGAGCCCAAGCGACCGCTCGATCTTGTCGGCGGATGACGACGTCACGACAACACGCGCACCTGCCTGAGCCGCGAGCTGCACGGCAAAGGTCGAGACGCCGCTTCCTGCACCGAGCACGAGCACCGTCTCCCCGCTGCGCAGGCCCCCGCGCGAGAAGAGCGCACGATAGGCCGTCAGCCCGGCCAGAGGGAGCGCGGCCGCTTCCTCCCACGAGAGCCGCGCCGGCTTCGCGAACACGTTGGCCTCGGGAACGACGACGAGCTCGGCGAAGGTGCCGTTGCGCGGGCCACCGAGAATCTGGAAGTCGGGGCCTTGCACCTCCTCCCGCTCACCCCAGCCGAGCGTCGGGAAGATCACGACCTCCTCGCCCGTGTCGCGTCGGACGCCAGCACCGTCGGAGCCGGGAATCAACGGAAGCGGGAACGGGTAGGTGCCACCGGCGACGAGTAGATCCCTGCGGTTGAGCGCAGCAGTTCGCAACTCCACGACGACCTCGCCCGGGCCTGGCACGGGATCTGCCACCGTCTCGTGACGCAGCTCACCGCCCTCGTGTACCTGCATGGCCAGCATCAGCGCAGCGACGCCCAGGGCTCGTCCCCCGCGACGTCCTCCACCCCGTAGCCGTCCTCACCGACCGAGGGGGAGAGAATCGCGAGGATCCTCGCGGGCGCGTCGCCGTCGTTGAACGTCGCGTGCACCGCGGAGTTCGGGATCACGACCGAGTCACCGGCCGAGAGCACCTGCTTCTCCTGTTCGAGCCACTGCTCGATCGTGCCCTCGATCACGTAGATGACCTCTTCCTGGCCGGGATGGCGATGGAAGTCGTGGCTCTTGCCCGGGAGGAACGTCGCCTCGATCGCGACGATTCCCGAGAGGCCGTCACGCGGGCCGCTGATCTGGGCGAACACGCCCCAGTCGTGGTCGTCGCGGGTCAGTGAATCGCCCGGCTTGAATGATCCTGCCATTGCGTTAGGCCCCTTTCACGGGAATCGATTTGAACCGCTTCATGTTCTCGGTCATCGCCACTTCGGTCGGCAGACGCTCCATCGACGACGCGCCGAAGAACCCGACGATGCCCTGCGTGCGCTCGAGGATGTAGGCGGCGTCATCGGGCTCGGCGATCGGCCCACCGTGGCACAGCACGATCACGTCGGGGTTGACGCGCTTCGCCGCATCGTGCATCCCCTGGATCAGCGGCACGCAGTCATCAAGTGTCTTCGCCGTGTCGGCGCCGATCGAGCCGCCCGTCGTCAGGCCCATGTGCGGGACGAGCACGTCCGCGCCAGCTTCGGCCATCGCCGTGGCGTCGTCGTCGCTGAAGATGTACGGCGCAGTGAGGAGATCGAGCTCATGCGCGATCCGGATTGCGTCGACCTCGAGGCCGTACCCCATCCCGGTCTCTTCAAGGTTGACGCGAAGCGTCCCGTCGATCAGCCCCACGGTGGGAAAGTTCTGCACGCCACTGAACCCCATCCGCTTGAGCTCGGTAATGAACACGGTCATCAGGCGGAACGGGTCGGTGCCGCACACCCCAGCCAGCACCGGTGTGTGCTTCACGACGGGGAGCACCTCGCGTGCCATGTCGACGACGATCTCGTTCGCGTCGCCGTACGGCATCAGCCCCGCGAGCGAGCCGCGCCCGCCCATGCGGTAGCGGCCCGAGTTGTAGATGATGATCAGGTCGGCGCCGCCGGCCTCCGCCAGCTTCGCCGAGAGCCCGGTGCCGGCACCGGCGCCGATGACCGGGCTGCCCGCGTCGATCTGGGCGCGGAGCCGTGCGAGCGCCTCTGCCCGGGTCACGCTGCGGCCTCGATCAGTTCGTGCAGCCGGTTCGCCATGGCGAGAGCGACGGTCGGATCGTTCACGTCTGCGTCGATCTCGTGCAGCACGACCTTCGAGGTGTCGACGAGCTCGCGGATCGTGTCGAAGAGCGCAGCGTCTGCCTCGGCGTCGTAGAAGACCCCACCCTCGGTGGCGATTGCCGACACGCCGCGCAACGGCACGAACAGCTCGGTGGGGCCGGTCGCCGCGTTGAGCTTCCCGGCGATGATCCGGCCGATCTCGCGGCACTCCTCGGGAGTCGTCCGCATCAGAGTGATCGTGGGGTTGTGCACGTAGAGATTCCGGTCGAGGTAGCGCTCGGGCACCGTCTCGACCGGGCCGAAGTTGACCATGTCGAGCGCGCCGAGCGAGACGACCTGCGGGATCCCGCGTCGCCCTGCGGACTCGAGGCGGTCGGGCACCGCCTGAAGGACGCCGCCCGCGACGAGGTCGCAGAACTCGGTCGTCGTCACGTCGAGAGAGCCCGCGATGAAACCGGCCTCGATCAGCGCCTCCATCGAGCCGCCCCCCGCGCCGGTCTGGTGGAAGACGAGCACCTCGTAGCCGAGCTCCTCGAGCCGCTCACGCGCCGTCGTCACCGCTGACGTTGTGACACCGAACATCGACGCAGTGATCAGCGGCTTCTCCTCGCCGAGCTGCGGTACGGTCGCCTTCGCCATTCCGGCAAGGGCGGCGGCCGCGTTCGTCATGATCTTCGCCGAGATGCTGTTCACGCCTGCGATGTCGACGACGGAGTACATCATCGTCACGTCGACCGAACCGACGTAGGGGCTCGTGTCGCCCGAGGCAACCGTCGAGACCATCAGCTTGGGTACACCGATCGGTAGCTGACGCATCGCGTACGTCGCGATCGACGAGCCGCCCGAGCCACCGAGACCGCCGATCGCGTCGAGCCTGCCTTCGGCGTGCAGTCGCTTGACGATCTCGGCCGCGCCGCGCGCCATCGTCTCGACCGCTGCGCCGCGATCGCCCGCGTCGGCGAGCGCCTGGACGTCGGCGCCGACGGCAGCGGCGACCTCCTCCCTGCTCACGTCGGGCGTCGTCTGCGGGGCACCGACGATGCCCGCATCGACGAGCACGACATCGACGCCGGATTCACGAATCCGGTCGGCGAGGTATGCGTACTCCTGGCCTTTCGTGTCGAGCGTTCCGACGAGCACGACTGTGGGCATGGGCGCCTCCGTTTCGAATCCGTGAGTGAACTGGTCTACCACACCGCCGGGTGGATCAGTCGCGTCAGGCGGTCTGCGCCAGCGGCTCGACACCGAGATAGCGGCGTTGCGCGTCAGGGTCGGTCATCAGCGCGTCGGCGGTCGTCTCGGCAGCGATACGCCCGGCAACCATCACGAGCTGTCGCGCCGAAACCTCCGTGGCGACGCCAAGGTTTTGCTCGACGAGCAGAATCGCCATTCCCTCGGAGACGAGTGACTGACACGTCGCGATCACCTGCTCGACGATCGTCGGCGCAAGGCCCTCGGAAGGCTCGTCCATGATCAGGAGATCGGGATTTGTGAGAAGAGCGCGGCCGATCGCAAGCATCTGCTGCTCGCCCCCTGAGAGCTGGGTTGCGCTCACCTTCTTGCGCTCGGCGAGACGGGGGAAGAGCTCGTAGACGGCAGCAGACGTCCAGCGACCCGACCGCTCTGTCTTGATCATCTTCAGGTGCTCGTCCGTCGTCAGCGACTGAAAGAGCCGACGACCCTGCGGGACGTACGCGAGACCGGTGCCCGCGATCTTGTAGGAAGGCTTGCCGAGCAGCTCGATTCCCCGGAACCTGATCGAACCACGCGCGGTCGGGGGCTCGATGCCCATGATCGCGTTACAGAGCGTGGTCTTACCCATCCCGTTGCGGCCGATCACCGAGACAGACTCGGTGGCCATGGCAAACGAGACGCCCTCGAGGGCTCGCGCCGAACCGTACGAGGCGTCGAGGTTCTCGATCTCGAGCAGGACGTCGCTCACGAGCTCTCCTGTTCGGCATGCTCCTCCGCGTGGAAGCGGTTCCCGAGGTAGATGTCGTGCACCATCTGGTTCCCGCGAATCTCGGCGGGCGTGCCCTCGACGACCTTGCGGCCGTCGTGCATCATCGTCACGTAGTCGGCGACCGTGAGCGCCACGTCCATGTCGTGCTCGATCAGGATCAGCGTCACGTCCTTCGGAAGGCCGAGCAGCAGCTCCGTCAGGCGCTCACGCTCACCGAACGAGAGCCCCGACGCGGGCTCGTCGAGCAGCATCAGCTTCGGTTCGACGGCGCTCGCCATTCCGACCTCGAGCTGGCGCTGCTCACCGTGAGAGAGGTCGCGGACGAACGTGTCCGTTTTGTCAGCGAGGAGAACGCGCTCGGCGGCGGCGCGCGCGCGCTCGCGGGCGACGCGGTCCTGCTTTCCGTGAAACACCCTCAGACGCCCGCCGTCGCGACCGACGATCGCGAGAAAGATGTTGTCCTCGACCGTGAGGCCGGGGAAGAGGCGGGTCTTCTGATACGTCCGCGCGAGGCCGAGCTTTGGCCGAACGCGGGCAGGGAGGTGCGTGACGTCGCGGCCCATCACCTCGACGGTCCCGGCCGAGGGGGGAAAGTCGCCCGCAACGAGGTTGAACAGCGTCGTCTTGCCGGCCCCGTTCGGGCCGAGGATCGCACGGCGCTCACCGTGCGCGACGTCGTGATCGACGTCGCGCACAGCGTGAACTCCGCCGAAGCGCCGACCGACCCCCCGCAAGCGGAGGATAGGGTCAGCGTGGGGGTCAGACTTCAGTCTGACCTCCACACCGTTTCCAGCGTGGGAGACAGGCTCGAGCCTGTCTCCCACGC
>JAYTJO010000471.1:0-3086 GCA_043730975.1 Thermoleophilia bacterium
CGTCCTCCCCCTGATCGGTGAGCAGGACTTCGGCCTGACCTCGAAGACGGCGATCCTCACTTTCATCGTGGCGTTCGGGCTGACGAAGTCGTTCACGAACCTCGCTGCGGGCACACTCGCAGACCGCGCCGGGAGAAAGCGCCTCCTCGTGCTCGGCTGGCTCCTTGCGCTGCCCGTGCCGCTCCTGATCGGCATCGCGCCAGGCTGGTGGCTCATCGTCGTTGCCAACCTGTTCCTCGGCGCCTGTCAGGGGCTCGCGTGGTCGATGACCGTGGTGATGAAGATCGATCTCGTTGGCCCCACACGCCGTGGCCTCGCTCTCGGATTCAACGAGGCCGCCGGCTACCTCGGCGTTGCCACAGCTGCCTTTCTCACCGGCCTACTCGCGGCCTCGATCGCGCCACGCACCCTCGTCTGGGTCGGCGGTGCCGCAATCGCGCTGGTTGGGCTCGTCGTGTCGGCGGCGTTCGTCCGCGACACACACGCGCACGTCACCGCCGAGCAACGCGACCACGGCGGGCGCGCTCACAAGATCTCTCTGCGAGAGGCGTTTCCGCTGGTTAGTTATCGTGACCCCGTACTCCGCGCCTGCTCACAGGCAGGCCTCGTCAACAACCTCAACGACGCGCTCGCCTGGGGTCTTGCTCCGCTCTATCTCGCTGCTGACGGCGCGAGTGCATCACAGATCGGTGCCGTCGCAGCCGTCTACCCTGCCGTCTGGGGCCTCGGCCAACTCGGCACCGGCTGGCTCTCGGATCACGTCGGCCGCAAGCCGCTGATCGCGCTCGGGATGCTGCTTCAGGGAGCGGCTCTTACCCTCCTCGTCGCGGGCGGTGGAGCTTTTGTGCCGTCCCTTGTCGCCGCGATCCTGCTCGGTGCAGGGACAGCGATGGTGTATCCGACTCTGATCGCTGCCGTCTCCGATGCGGTCGAGCCACGCGACCGGGCGCAGGCCGTCGGCATCTACCGTTTCTGGCGCGACATGGGCTTCGTGGCCGGCGGGCTCACGGCCGGGATCGTTGCCGACGTCGCGGGCGACGGCGGCGCGATCGTGCTCGTCGCTGCGCTCACGACCGCAAGCGGAGTCTGGGTCGGAATGACCCGGTGGCATGCGTCCACCACGATGCGTCCCACTTGATTCTTCGTGGCAACTAGCACATCATCTGGTCGATGAACGCAAGCGTCAAACGGCGCACCCTCGCCGATCTCCTCGCTGAGGCCGAAGCGCGGATCTCGCGTCTCTCTCCCGCGGAAACACACACGGCGATGGAGAACGGCGCGATTCTGATCGACATCCGCTCGGACAGCGATCGCTCCGAGGACGGAATCGTGCCCGGCTCGCTCCATATCCCGCGCACGGTGCTCGAATGGCGAACAGCACCCGAGAGCGAGTTTCGGAATCCGTCCCTCGGCGATGTCGAGCAACAGACCATCCTGATCTGCGACCACGGATGCTCATCCATCCTCGCAGCGGCCGTGCTCGCAGATCTTGGGTTCACGCGTTCCGGCGACGTGATCGGTGGGTTCAAGGCCTGGTGTGACGCGGGTCTTCCGGTCAGTGCGGCTCGACACCGGCGAAGCCGCCCAGACGAGCCGGCGGGAATGAATCCTCCGGATCCGTAGACGGGGTTGTCGTCCTCACGGGAGAGCGGCTGTGCTGTCTCGCCCCCGCGATGTAACGCCCGCCGGGCCGCGGCGACTGCGGTTTGGAGGGATCCGACCCGCAACCCGAGCACGATGACGACCGCAGGAGTAAGGAGGCCGGAGATGAGCGACATCGAACGCATCGCTGCGACCTCCGCACAGCAATGACAGACCTCCACTTCGGGAACCTCCTCATCGTCGTCGCACTGGCGTTCTTCGTGCCGTTCGCCCTAGGCTTTGTCCCCTCGCTGCGGTTGCCGGCGGTCGTCCTCGAGATCGTGGCCGGAATCGTCGTCGGGCCATCCGTGCTCGGCTGGGTCACGATCGACGAGCCACTGTCTGTCCTGGCGCTGATCGGCCTCGCGTTTCTGCTCTTTCTCGCAGGCCTCGAGATCGACGTTTCCGAGTTGCGCGGCCGGCCGCTGCGCCTCGCCACGCTCGGATTCGTCGTCTCGTTTGGCATTGCCCTCGGGGTCGGATTCGGGCTGCACGCCGCCGACCTCGCCGGCAACGGCATCTTCGTGGCGATCGTCCTTACCGCAACCTCGCTCGGGATCATCGTTCCGGTTCTCAAAGACGCGAACGAGATCAGCTCGCCGTTCGGGCAGCTCGTCGTGGCGGCCGGATCAATCGCCGATTTTGGAGCAATCATCCTGCTGTCGCTGCTGTTCAGCCGAGAGGGTGGTGGGATCGGCTCGCAGACGATCCTACTCGGCGGGTTCGCCGTCGTCGCGGCCGCCATCGGCCTTGCTGTCGCCGGCGCCGAGAGACTTCCCGCACTCTCGCAGGTTCTCTTCCGACTCCAGGACACGACCGCCCAGATCCGGATCCGTGGCGCGTTCCTGCTCCTGATCGTATTCGCCTTCGTGGCGGAGCGGCTCGGGCTCGAGACAATCCTCGGCGCCTTCATGGCGGGAGCACTCCTCACACTCCTTGACCGGGATAAGAAGATGACCCACCCCGACTTCCGGTTGAAGCTCGAGTCGGCCGGGTTCGGAATCTTCATCCCGATCTTCTTCGTCGTCAGTGGCGTCCGCTTCGACCTCGACGCACTGACATCGAGTGCCAGCGCTCTCGCGCAGGTCCCGGTCTTCCTGATCGCACTCCTCGCCGTCCGCGGTCTGCCGGCACTCCTCTACCGCCACGACATCGGGAGCCGACGCTCCACCGTCGCTGCGCTCCTGCAGGCGACGTCTCTTCCGTTCATCGTTGCCGCGACGCAGATTGGGCTGGAACTCGGCACGATCGATGCCGAGACCGGTGCGGCGCTCGTGGGTGCCGGCATTCTCTCGGTGCTGCTCTTCCCGCTCGGAGCGCTGACGCTCCTGCGCCGCGATTCAGCGGCTGGCGACGTCCAGCCCTAGGCGCGCGACGAGGAAGCGGGACTGCGCAGCTCGCTCGGCGTCGCGCAGCTCGACCCCACCGGCCGCGTTTGCGGCCCG
>JAYTJO010000472.1:0-4196 GCA_043730975.1 Thermoleophilia bacterium
AGGAGATCGGGATCGACGAGCTTCGTGCCCAGGGTCTCGGCTACTACGAGATCGATCTCGAGTGGGTCGCCCGTTCGTGCGTCCACGCTGGGCTGACGAGCGCCCTCGTGCCGCACGCGTTCCCGGCCGGCCACCTCGATCGCGTGCGGCGGGCCGGGATCGAGTTGACCGTCGACCAGCCGACCTTCGACGCACGTCGCCGCGTCAAGACCGCCGCTCAGCTCGAGGGGATTCGTCGCGCACAGCGCGCCGCCGAGGCCGGCCTCACGACTGGCGTTGCGCTCATGCGCAGCGCAACGAACAACGAGGGCATGCTCTGGCTCGACGGTGAGGCACTCACGGTCGAGCGTGTCAAGCAGGCGATGGGAATGACGTTTGCCGAGCACGGCTGCACCGCCGAGGAGTTCGTTGTTGCACCGGGCCCCCAGGGCGCGGCGGGGCACGACATGGGTCACGGCCCGATCCCGTTCGGCGTGCCCGTCGTGTTCGATCTCTGGCCCCGGGACGACGCCTCCTCTTGCTTTGCCGACATGACCCGCACCCTCGTCGCCGGTCCCGTTTCGGATCAGGTGCGCGAGTGGCATCGGGTGACGCACGAGGCGCTCGTTGCCGCAACCGCGTTCGTGCGCGCGGGCGTCGAGTGCCGGGACGTCTTCGACACGGTCTGTGACGTCTACGAGGCCGCGGGCTACCCGACCCAGCGCACGAAGACCGCGGGCCAGGTGCTGAGCAACGGCTTCTTCCACGGTCTCGGGCATGGCGTCGGGCTCGAGGTGCACGAGGGGCCTTACATGGGGCTCCTTCCCGACGGCCCGCTGCTGGCGGGCGATGTGATCACGCTCGAGCCAGGCCTCTATGAGCCTGCCATCGGCGGCGTGCGGCTCGAAGACCTCGTTCTCGTGACCGACGACGGCTGTGAGGTTTTGACCCAGTTCCCGTACGAGATGGAGGTGTGATGGTGATTGGAAGTGTGGCTGGGGTGGTCATGCACCAAGGAGCGTATTCGACGCGGTCGGCGTTTAGGCTGGTGGCCTCGACGTTGACCGCGGCGGATACGATCTGCTGCGTGCGGGGCCGCATCCAGACGTGCTTCCAATCACCATCACACCTCCCAAGGTCTAGACCTTGAGCGATCATGCGATCGAAACCCTTTCGGACGAGACGCGGCGCTTTCCCCCGCCGGAGTCGTTTGCAGCGCAGGCAAATGCGCACGCAGGCGTGTACGACGAGCCGTTCGAGGCATTCTGGGAGCGCAATGGCCGTGAGCGCGTCGCGTGGTCGGAGCCGTTCACCGAGCTCTACCGCTGGGAATCGCCCTATGCGCAGTGGTACCTCGGCGGCAAGCTCAACGTCGCCTACAACTGCGTCGACCGTCATGTCGAAGCGGGGCACGGCGACAAGGTCGCCTACCACTGGGAGGGTGAGCCGGTCGGTGAGACGCGGACACTCACCTACGCTGAGCTCCAGCGCGATGTCGTCCGCATGGCCAATGCCCTGAAGGAGATCGGGGTGGGCAAGGGCACCGCCGTCGCGATCTACATGGGAATGATTCCGGAGCTCGCGGTGGCGATGCTCGCGTGCACCCGCCTCGGCGCACCGCACACGGTCGTCTTCGGCGGCTTCTCCGCCGACTCGCTCTCCGATCGGATGAACAACATGGGCTGCGAGGTGCTCGTCACGCAGGACGAGGCGTGGCGTCGAGGCAAGCCGGTACCGCTGAAGGTCGTTGCGGACGAGGCGATGGCCGCAGCTCCGGGAATCCGTGCGTCTCTCGTGGTCCGCCGGACCGGGAACGCCGTACCGATGAAGGACGGTCGTGACCACTGGTACCACGAGGTCGAGGTCTCGGACGATCCGGCGTCATGTCCGTGCGAGTCGATGGACAGCGAGGATCTGCTCTTCCTCATGTACACGTCCGGCACGACCGCGAGCCCGAAGGGAATCGCCCACACGACGGCAGGCTATCTCGTCGGAGTCGCGACGACGCACTCTCTGATCTTCGATCTCAAGCCCGAGACGGACGTCTACTGGTGCGCCGCCGACATCGGCTGGATCACCGGCCACAGCTACATCGTCTACGGCCCGCTCTGTAACGGGGCAACATCCGTGATGTATGAGGGCACGCCCGACTACCCGAACCACGAGCGCTGGTGGGAGATCATCGAGCGGTACGGGGTCACAATCCTCTACACCGCACCGACGGCGATCAGGGCGCACATGAAGTGGGGGCCGGAACACGCTGAGGCGCACGATCTCTCGACGCTCCGTCTGCTCGGGTCGGTCGGGGAGCCGATCAACCCCGAAGCATGGATGTGGTACCACGAGCACATCGGCGGTGAGCGCTGCCCGATCGTCGACACGTGGTGGCAGACCGAGACGGGGATGGTGTTGATCACTCCGCTGCCGGGTGTGACGACGACCAAGCCAGGCTCTGCTGCGCGCCCCTTCCCGGGGGTCGTGGCCGCGGTCCTGAATGAGGAGGGCGAGCGCGTCGAGCAGGGCGGCGGCTATCTCGTGCTCGAGAAGCCCTGGCCGGCGATGACGCGTGGGATCTTTGGCGATGACGCACGGTTTCGCGATACCTACTGGGCGCGATTCCCCGGCCACTACTTCGCGGGCGACGGCGCCCGGATCGACGCGGACGGCGACTTCTGGCTCCTCGGCCGCGTCGACGACGTGATGAACGTTTCGGGCCACCGGCTCTCGACGATCGAGGTGGAGTCGGCGCTCGTCGACCACCCGAAGGTCGCCGAGGCTGCCGTGTGCGGTCGTGCCGACGCGACGACGGGGCAGGCGATCGTGGCCTACGTGACGCTCAAGGGCAACGAGGGACCCTCGGTCGAAATGCTCGAGGAGCTGCGCAACCACGTGGCGCAAAAGATCGGCGCGATCGCGAAGCCGGCCAACATCGTCTTCACGCCCGAGCTGCCAAAGACCCGCTCGGGCAAGATCATGCGCCGTCTCCTGCGCGACGTCGCGGAGAACCGGTCGCTCGGTGACACGACGACGCTTGCCGACCCATCGGTTGTGTCGGAACTCGCGTCACGCGCGACCGAGACTCCGGACGACGCATAGGCGTTCGCTTCGCGTCGATTGGCTGGTGGCGCGTGCGGGCGACGCTGCGCATCGCGCCCTACGACTCCGGGGCCGCTCCTCTACAGGTCAGGCGGAGTCGTGATCGTTTTGGTGGTGTCCTTGGAACGCTCCCCTTCGGTCGGGGGGCGGTTCTTCTCGTAGGGGCGAGGCGCAGCCTCGACCGCGGGGCGGTGCGGGCTCACTTCGCCTACGGGTTGGAGAGCAGCTGCTCGAACCGCTCGGCATCGTCGAACGGGCCGACGACCGCGAGCTTGAGCTGTCTCCCGACGACGTCCTGCGCGACGCGCTGGATATCCTCGGCAGTGACGGCGTCGAGTCCCTCGAGAATTGCATCGGGCTCCTCGGCGCTTCCCTGGAGCACCTCGCGACGGAGGCCGAACATGATCGTGCCGTGCGGGCTCTCGATCCCTAGGACGAACCGGCCCTTGGCGAACGCGCGAGCCTTCTCGAGCTCCGCCGTCGGAACGGGCTCCTCGGCGATGAGGCGAAGCTCGCGGGCGATCGTCGTGATGGCGTCGTCGATGCGGTCGATGTCGACGCCAGCCTGCGCGTAGAGCGAGCCGGCATCGACGTAGCTCGAGTTGGTTCCGAAGACGTAGTAGGCGAGGCCGCGCCGTTCGCGCACTTCGGTGAAAAGACGCGACGACATCCCGCCACCGAGGACGGTCGCGAGCAACTGGAGCGCGTATCGGTCGGGGTGGCCGAGCGGATAGCTGCGGGCGCCGAGGACGACGTGCGCCTGATCCGACTGCTTCGTGTGCACCTTGACCGGCGAGCCGTTCGAGGGGATTACAACCGGCTCTGGCGCGCCCGTCTCGCCCGTCTCGATCGAGCCGAGCAGCTCTTCGAGGCGCTCCGTCAACCCGCCGCCGATCTTGCCGCCCAGTCCGACGACCATCCGCTCGGGTCGATACCAGCGGTCGATGAACGACGTGAATGTCTCTCGGGTCGCCGCGCGGACGGACTCCTTCGTGCCGATGATGTCGCGACCGAGCGGCTGATCGCCGTAGAGCAGGTTCTCGTAGACGCCGCCGATGAAGTCACGGGGCGTGTCGTGGTACATGTTCATCTCCTCGACGATGACGCCCTTCTCGCGCTCG
>JAYTJO010000473.1:0-2013 GCA_043730975.1 Thermoleophilia bacterium
CGGCGCCTCAGGCGCCGAGGAACGTCGCCCGCGGGTGACGCACGCGCAGTTGCGACCGTGTCCGTTTCGGTATCGCGAGTTGCTACATATCGGTATCGCCGGGAACGTAAGAATGGGATCGTAAGAGCGTCCGGGCGAGGGCTCGCGGCAGGGTAGGGCGACGCGCGAGCGAGCGTGGGCGTCGCCCCTACGAACGACGGAGCGCGGCCCGCGCAGCGTGGTAGCCGCACATGCCGTGGACGCCGCCGCCAGGTGGGGTCGACGACGAGCAGAGATAGACGCCGTCGATCGGCGTCTTGTACGGGTTTGGTCGGGCGATCGGGCGGGCGAAGAGCTGCCGGAGATCGGCGCTACCGCCGTTGATGTCGCCGCCGACGTAGTTCGGGTTGCGGGCCTCCATCGCGGCCGGGTCGAGGATGTTGCGCTCGAGGACGAGATCGCAGAATCCCGGAGCGAACCGCTCGAGCTGGCTTTCGATTGCGGCCACCGTTCCGTCCGTCAACGTCGAGCCGTTCGGGACATGCGTGTAGGCCCAGAGCGTGTGCTTCCCCTCGGGTGCGCGCGTGGGATCGAAGAGGCTCTGCTGCGCAACGAGGACGTAGGGCCGCTCGGGATGACGGCCCTTCGAGACCGCAGCTTCGGCTGCCGCGATCTCGTCGAGCGTGCCGCCGAGGTGGACGGTGGCGGCGCGCGCACACTCCGGCGCGGCCCACGGCACGGGCCCCGAGAGCGCGTAGTCCACCTTCACGACGCCCGGCCCGTAGCGGTACTTCTCGAGCGCCCGCCGGTACCGCGCCGGGAGAACGTCGCCCGCGAGCGCGAGGAACTGCTTCGGCGTCACATCGAGCAGCACGAGTTTGTGTTGATTCAACACAAACTCCTGCAGCGACGTGACCTGATGCCCCGTCTCGATCTCACCGCCGAGTGAGCGGAAGTACGAGGCGAGCGCATCGGCAATCGTCTGCGAGCCGCCTCGGGGCAGCGGCCAGCCGACGGAGTGGCCGAGCATCGCGAGGATCAGGCCGAATGACGCCGTGGCGGTCGCCTCGAGCGGCAGCATCGCGTGCGCTGCGTTCCCGGCGAAGAGCGCTCGGGCGCGCTCACCGTCGAAGCGGGAGTGGGCGAGACCGGAGGCCGACCGAAGCGCGTTCAATCCGAAGCGCGCCATGTGAATCGGGTGCCGGGGCGGGCGCGGCCCGGCAAGCGTTCCCGCCACGAGCTCGTCGGATGCGTCGACGAGCGGCTCAAACAGGCGACGCCAGGCGCGGGCATCCTCGCCGAGGCCGGAGGCGGTGTCGCCGAGCGAGCGCTCCAGCAGCACCGCGGTGCCGTCGTCGAGGGGGTGGGCCAGCGGGGAAGGAGGTTGGATCCACTCGACGCCGTGCTCGGCGAGTGGCACGGAGCGCATGAACGGTGATGCGATCCCGAGCGGATGGATCGCCGAGCACGTGTCGTGCCGGAACCCGGGGAGCGTCAGCTCCTCGGTGCGAAGCCCACCGCCGATCGTGTCGCGCCCCTCGAGCACGAGCACCGAGCGGCCGGCACGCGCGAGCACGATCGCCGCCGCCAGGCCATTAGGCCCTGAACCGACGACGATCGCATCGTGCACGCTGCGGACGTTACCCAGTTGTCTTCTTGCCAGGCTTGAGCATGTGGAGCGTCGAGCGAATCGCGACCGAGTGCTTCACGTTCTTCGCC
Organism: Thermoleophilia bacterium; assembly: GCA_043730975.1. Lineage (GTDB taxonomy): Bacteria > Actinomycetota > Thermoleophilia > Gaiellales > Gaiellaceae > Gaiella. Next base: position 1,699 of record JAYTJO010000473.1, read on the forward strand.
TGCGACCACTGGCGCTTCTTGTCCACGCAGACCACCGTCGTCGTCACCTCGGGAGCCTCGACACCGAGGTGCGTGGCGAGGTTTGCGAGCGTCTGCTCCCAGAACTTGTTCTCCATCTTGTGCCCGCCCATCGTCAGCCCCATCTCGCTGATCGGATCCTGCGCACGCATCAGCACCTGGGTCTGTGCGACCGGGCGTCCGTCCTCCTCGTGGGAACTGAACGTGATCCAGCCGGCGAACATGTGCCCCTCCGGCGTCATCAGCGTGAACGACTCGTCGTCGGAGTAGAGCACCATGACGCCGGTCTTGAACTTC
>JAYTJO010000474.1:0-2753 GCA_043730975.1 Thermoleophilia bacterium
GGACGGTGCGATGCGCTTTGCGGATCTCACGCTCGACGAGGCGACCCGCGAGGTGCAGCGCGGCGATCACCCAGTCGAGCTGACGCGCACCGAGTTCGAATTGCTGCGCTTCCTGATGCTGAACCCGAGGAGGGTGTTGACGAAACGCCAGATCCTGGACAACGTCTGGCACTACGACTTCGGGGGTGATGCGAACGTCGTGGAGACCTACATCAGCTATCTGCGAAAGAAGCTCGACCCGCTCGGGCCTCCGCTGATCCAGACGGTGCGTCTCGTCGGCTACGCGTTGCGCGAGGCGTAGACGCATGGGTCGCGCGGTGACAGGCTTTAGCCTGTCTCCTGGGTTCCGCGCTTCTGGGTTCCGCGGTCTCGCCTCCGCGATCCGGGCGCTGTCTCGGTACTCCCAACCTCACCTCGCCCCGTGTCGCTGAGAGCACGCCTCCTCACGGTCGTCGTCTCGCTCACTGCGGTCGGCCTGGTCGTCGCCGGCATCGCCACCTACGCGTCGCTCCGCTCGTTCCTCGTCGACCGGGTCGATCGCACCGTCACCGGCGGTGCGGGTGCGATCGAGCGCTCGCTCGAGCGCGGTCGGCCCGGTAGTCCCGGCGGCTTCGACGCGCTCGGTGCCGCGAACCCGGGGATCTACATCGGCTCTATCGACGCCAGCGATGTGATTCGCTGGGCTCCGATCGGGACTCGTCCGGGCGAGACACCACTTCCCCAGCCGGACATCACCACCGAGAATGCGAAGGCGGCCGCGGCGGGAGGTGGGCCGTTCACCGTCTCGGCGGTCGGCGGCGAGACGCGATTTCGTGTCGTGCTCGAACCGCTCGGCGTGGGCAATCAAATCCTCATCGTCGCCGCACCGCTCGACGAGGTCGACGACACGCTGCATCAACTCCTCGTCGTCGAGATCGTCGTTGCCGGCTCCGTTCTTCTCGCGACGCTGCTCGCAGGTCTCTGGCTCGTGCGCGTCGGCTTGCGTCCGCTCGGGCGGATCGAGGTGACGGCCGCTGCGATCGCGGGCGGTGATCTCTCGCAGCGCGTCGACAACGACAACCCGAGGACGGAGGTCGGTCGCCTCGGCGGGGCGCTGAACACGATGCTCGGCCAGATCGAGGAGGCGTTCGACGAGCGCACGGCCTCCGAGCAGCGCCTACGGCGGTTCGTTGCCGACGCCTCGCACGAGCTTCGTACTCCGCTCGCCGCAGTGCGCGCGTACGCCGAGCTGTTCGACCGAGGCGCGCGCGAGCGGCCCGATGATCTCGAGCGCGCGATGACGGGGATCCAGCGGGAGTCGCGCCGCATGGGTCTGCTCGTCGACGACCTGTTGCTGCTGGCGCGGCTCGACCAGGGCCGTCCCCTCGAACGCAAGCCCGTCGCTCTCGTCGAAGTTGCGAGCCACGCTGTGGAAGCGGCAAGGATGCTCGATCCCGAGCGTCAGATCGACCTCGAGGCGCCGTCGCCGGTCGAGGTGGAAGGGGACAGCGAGCGGCTGCGGCAGATCCTCGACAACCTGCTCGCGAACGTCCGCGCGCATACCCCGTCCGGTGCGCCCGCGACCGTGCGCGTCGTGCGCGAGGGCGATCTTGCGGTTGTCGAGGTCATCGACGCCGGGCCGGGTCTCTCTGAGGATCAGCTCGCACACGCGTTCGAGCGCTTCTACCGTGGCGACGCGTCCCGCTCGCGCGACGTCGGGGGCGCCGGGCTCGGCCTCGCGATCGCAGCTGCGATCGCCGAATCGCATGGCGGGTCGGCGACCGTCGCAAACGTGGGTCGGGGTGGCGGGCAGGGGTTGACGGTGCGGATCGCGATGCCGCTCTATTAAAGTTTGTGAAAAATGACTAAAAACAACAGCTTGTTTGCTAAAATGGGCGTGTGTCTGCTCTCGACCAGGTCGATCTCGCGACAAGCATCGTGCAACTGCGCCACGCGGTCGTAAAAACGCGTGATCGCGTTGCGCGCGCCGCGTTGCGCGAGGTCGAGGTTCGTCTGCGTCGGGCGCTCGGGCCTACGATCCCGAAGAAGAAGGCGGCGGCTGTGCTCGGGATCAGCGTCACCGCGCTCGACCGCTGGGTGGATCGCGGATTTCTCCCCGTCGTCGTGCGCCCGGGCTCGTCGCGGCACGAGCTGGAGTCGCGGCCGTTTCTCGAGTTGGCCGATCAGGTACACCGGTTGAACGTTGACGGCGTCGTGACGCATGGGCGTATTGCGCCAGCAGTCAAGCGACTCGGCTGGAGGTCGACCGGGGAGGGGAGGCGGGTGCTTCGGCTCGACGTGGCAGCATTGCCACGGCCGAACATCTCGGAGCAGGAACTCGTGGCGAGCTTTCGCACAACGACGCCTGAGCAACGCGTCCGTGAGGCTGCGGAGCTGAGCCAACTTCTCGTCGTCGCTGTCGGCAACGGCACGGGGCGCGCGGCGTGAGCTCGGACAACGCTCCGGGCGTCGGGTCATCCGAGCCCGCAGGGGAAACAGGGCTGCTTGCAATCCTCGCCACCCTCGTCGCGAACGAGGTCGAGTTCCTCCTCGTCGGAGGTCTCGCGGTTGGCTACCACGGCTATCCGCGAGCGACCAAGGACATCGACATCGTGCCCGCGCCGGACACGAGGAATCTCGACAAGCTCTGGGTTGCTCTGGTCGAGCTCGAAGCAGAGATGCTCGCGCTCGGAGACTTCCGTTCGAGAGAGCTGTCGGTGCCACTCTCCGCCGAAGCGTTGCGGGGCGGTGCGAACTGGGATCTGAGCACGACT
>JAYTJO010000475.1:0-11150 GCA_043730975.1 Thermoleophilia bacterium
TCGAGGAGCGCCGCAAGCGCGAGCGGTGACACGAGGGCCTGCCGCTGAGTCAGGCACCACCCAGGTTGGATGCCGTGATCGCTGCTCGTTGGCGATAGCCGACGGACGCGATCCACCGCACCTTTACTCCGGCTCGAGCGTCTTGTAGAAGATCGTCGTCGCACAGGGCCGCCCGTCAGGGAACAGAGCGAAGCCCGGAATGACACCGACGAGCGTCCACCCCAGGCGCGAATAGAGCCGCTCGGCGGTGTCGTCGGCCGTGTCGAGCACCAGCAACGTCTTGCCCTCGGCAAGCGCCTCCGCCTCCGCTCGCTCCATCAACTGCCGGGCGACGCCGCGCCTCCGTCCGGAGCGGTGGACGAGGAGCTTCGTGATCTCACCGCGGTGCGGCTGGTTCGGCGGCGCAGCGAGGATCACCTGCACGGTGCCGACGAGCACACCGTCGAGAAGTCCTGCGAGAAGTAGTCGGCGCCCGTGGGCGACCTCAGCCGCGAACGAGGCGAAAGCGTCGCGCGCGTCTGCGTGCAAGAACGGCGCCATGTAGCCGATCGAGGCACCTCCCGCAACAACGTCTGCGAGCACCGCGGCCAGGTCGTCGATGTGTTGGTCGATCTCGGCCGGATCGAGGCGCCGGATCTCGATCTCGGCTGCATCTCGGGTCGTGTCGCCGGTCACCGCCGCATTGTTGCAAGGCAAGGAGCTGCACGGGGCCGGATGGCACCCCTATGATCGCGCGGTGCGGACAGACGAGCTGATGCGTGTCTGGAGGGCCTACTACGACGTCGCGCATCCGTTCTTCACGGCTGGCCCACCTGGCGAGACCCACGTCGGGCCAGGCTGGTTTGCTGCGCTCTCGCACGAGCCGAGCGGCGAGCTCAACGTCTGTGGACTGACGCCCGACGCAACCGCGGCCTCGGCCAGGGCGCTCGTCTCGTCGATCAAGGCCCCTGCCGCTGATCGTCTTCGTCTCCGACCATGCAGACCCCGGGGCCGGAGCGTTCCTCGAGGCAAACGGCTTCGACACGGTCACGGTTACCGAGCCGCTGATGCACGCAACGCAGCCGCCGATCCCGGTCGACACGGCGCTTCGGATCGAGCCCGCCGCCGACCGTGCTGCCCTCACCGCAGGAATGGCACTGACCTCGGAGCCGAACACGGTAGACCGCGATCTCCTGCACCGATCGATCCGACACGCGGCCGAGAGCGGCGCAGCGCGGATGTGGCTCGCCTGGGATGACTCCGAGCCGATCAGCGTCGTGTGGATCGGCCGCCACCGGGCGTGCCTCGGCGTGATGGAGATGATGACGCCGGAGCGCCACCAACGGCGCGGTGCGGGCCGCGCACTTCTCACGCGAGCACTGGCCGCGGAGTGGCGCGACGAAACGGAGCTCGCTGTCCTCGTGGCGACGCCGGCAGGGCGCCGCCTCTACGAGTCGATCGGCTTCAAGACGAGCGACGAGATCCTGACCCGATTTCGCGGGCTCGACGACGACGTGCTCGCGGCCATCGGCCAGCCGGGCTGATTCGAACAGGCGGGAGGGCGTCCGGCGTGCTCAACGGACGCTCCCGTCGTCGTCGGGACGGACGCAGCGGAGAGGCTACGCCTCGATCATGAAGACCAGTGTCTCGGGCCGCACGCCGTCGTATTCCATCGCCTCGGCCGCAACGGGGGTCTCCATCGCCGCCATGACGACGTCCATGTCGGCAATGTCCATGAGCACTGCGACGCGCGATCGATCCACGGGGTCGACGAACGTGCGAATGTTCGTGACTCCGAGTGGCCCGAGCACCTCTTCGCGCCTGGGCGAAGCGAGCCAGTGATCTGTGTCCGTCACGTGCTGGTAGGCGACAACTGTTGGCATCGTGTTCCTTTCGGTTGCGACCGCGCCAAGACGCACGGCCAGAGAGTGGCACATAATAGAGGGGGCGTCGCAGCAGCGAGCCGAAGCTACGCGATCCGGTCAGGCCGGCGAGCCGTCCGGCACCGCGCCGAGCTGCTGCATCATCGTCATCGTGTCGAAGACGCCCCAGTGCTCGACCGCGAGCCCGTCGTCGCCGAAGCGAATGATGTCGATGAGCTGCACGTCGATCGCCTTGCCGGTTGCCGGCATGCCCATGAGCTCGCCCTGATGTGTTCCGGTCGCCCTCGTACGAGCGACGACCTTGTCGCCACACGAGAGCACGTCCTCAGCGTCCATCCGCAGGTCGGGAAACGCTGCGAGGTACATGCGGAAGAACTCCTTGGTTCCCTCTTTCGTCGTGGGAATGCCGGGCAGCTCCTCGTGCTCGATGAAGTCGTCGGCAAGCCTGTCGCCGAACCCGTCGACGTCGCCGGCGTTGAGCAGGTCGTACATGCGCCGAACCGTGGCTGCGTGATCCATCGTTTCCTCCCTGGTCGGGTGTTCAAGCCGATCGATCATACGACGACCCCACCGAGCATTCAAGGGAACGCCATCCCACCCGGCTCCCTCAGCGCAGGACGGGAACCCGTGCGGCGCCGAGCAAGCCCTCGAGCACCGGGACTCCACCCGTCGGTCCGAGCAACGGATCGACCGCGTGCTCGGGGTGTGGCATCAGGCCGAGCACATTGCCCGCCTCGTTCGTGACGCCGGCCACGCGCCCGACTGCACCGTTCACGTCCTCCGCGTAGCGAAACGCGATCTGGCCGCGGGCCTCGAGCGCAGCGACCAGGTCTTCGTCGCCGTACCAGTTGCCCTCGCCGTGCTTGATCGGGATCACGAGCTCCTGCCCGATCTCCCACGTTTCCGCGAACTGGCTCGACGTGCTCTCGACCGTGACCGTCACGTCGGCGCAGATGAACTGCTCCTGCCGGTTCTGCCGCAGGACGCCGGGCAGCAGCCCCGCCTCGCAGAGGATCTGGAAGCCGTTGCAGATCCCGAGCACCGGGCCTCCCGCCATGGCGAACGTGCCGACCGCGTCCATCACCGGCGCGAACCGCGCGATCGCGCCGCAGCGGAGATAGTCCCCGTACGAGAACCCTCCGGGGAGGACGACGCCCGCCGTTCCGTCGGGCAGCGCCGTCTCGGCGTGCCAGACGCGAACCGGATCGGCTCCGAGAAGCTCGAGTGCGAGCACCGCGTCACCGTCGTCGTTCGACCCCGGGAAGGTAACGACCGCGATCCGTGGCCCACCGCTCACGCGGCTCCTCCGAGCTCGATCGTGAATGACTCGATCGTCGGGTTGGCGAGGAGATCGCGCGACATCGCCGCGAGCGCCGCTTCGGCTTCACCGGGATCGTCGGTCTCGAGGTCCACGTCGACGAGCCGCCCGACGCGCGCGCTCGTGACCGCGTAGCCAAGCGTTCGGAGCGCCTCGCCGACCGCCTCCCCTTGCGGGTCGAGAATGCCTTCCTTGGGACGAATCAGGACTGTCGCCTTCACAGAACCACCTTCGGGTCGGAGAGATAGCGCTCGAACGGGATCTCCGTCAGGCGCTCGAACGCCTCGACGTAACGAGCCCTCGTGCCGGCCACGACGTCGTCGGGCACCTCGGGGCCAGGGTAGGTGCGATCCCACCCCGTGGAGAGGCAGAAGTCGCGAACGAACTGCTTGTCGAACGACGGCTGCATACCGCCAGGTGCGTAGGTGTCGACCGGCCACAACCGCGACGAATCCGGTGTCAGCACCTCGTCGGCGAGGGTGACGACTCCCGCGCCGTCGAGGCCGAACTCGAACTTCGTGTCGGCGAGGATAATTCCGCGCGATTCCGCGTGCTCCGAAGCGAAGGCGTAGAGCGCAAGCGCAGCATCGCGCGCTCCCGCATACGCCTCGGAGCCACAGAGCGCAGCCGCGTCGGCTTCGGTGATGTTGAGATCGTGACCTTCCTCGGCCTTGGTCGCTGGCGTCACGATCGGCTCGGTCAGGCGCTCCGACTCGCGAAGGCCGGGTGGCAGCGCGTGGCCGCAGACCGAGCCCGCTGCCTGGTAGTCCACCCAGCCGGAGCCAGAGAGATACCCGCGAACGACGAGCTCGACCGGGAGCATCTCGAGGCGACGGCAGATCGTCGTGCGCCCGTCGTCGCCGAGCTCGAGCAGGTGGTTCGGGACGAGCTCATGAGTGCGGGCAAACCAGAAGGCCGACATGCCCGTGAGCACGCGGCCCTTGTCGGGGATCGGCGTCGGCAGGATCACATCGAACGTCGAGATGCGATCGGACGCGACGAGCTGCAGCCGATCGTCGTCGAGCGCATAGATCTCGCGCACCTTGCCACTCGCGAGGTGAACTGCCTCAGGCACCGGCACCCTCCCTGCGCCTCGCAACGAGCGCACGCAGACGGTCGAAGACGACATCGACGTGCGCAGTGTACGCGCGCGAATCGAAGACCGCGTCGAGATCGACGCGGCCCGCTACCTCCGTATCGGCATCGACCAGCCCGCGAAAGTCGGTGCCGTCGTCCCACGCGCGCATCGCATTGCGCTGCACGAGCCGGTAGGCGCCGTCACGGGAAAGCCCCGACTCGACGAGCGCCAGCAACAGGCGCTGGCTGAAGTACAGGCCGTGGCTCGACGCGAGATTCTCGAGCATCCGCTCCTCGCGGACGACGAGGCCCTCGACGAGCCAGGAAAACCGATCGAGCATGTAGTCGACGGCGAGGAACGAATCGGGAATCACGACCCGCTCGGCCGACGAGTGCGAGATGTCGCGCTCGTGCCAGAGAGCGACGTTCTCGAGCCCGACGATCGCGTTCGCCCGCACGACCCGTGCGATTCCGCAGATGCGCTCGGCGGTGATCGGGTTGCGCTTGTGCGGCATCGCCGAGGAGCCTTTCTGCCCGCGGCCGAACGGCTCCTCCACCTCGCGCACCTCCGTCCGTGCGAGATGCCGAATCTCCGTGGCGAAACGATCGAGCGACGAGGCGAGGAGCGCGAGGGCCGAAAGCAACTCGGCGTGACGGTCGCGCTGAAGAATCTGGGTGGAGCTCGGCGCGGGCTCGAGGCCGAGGCGCTCACACGCAACCCGCTCCACGGCGGGCTCGGCAGCGGCGTACGTCCCGACGGCGCCCGACAGCTTGCCCACACGCAGCCCTTCGATCGCGTGAACCAGCCGCTCACGATCGCGCTCCAGAGCGAACGCCCAACCGGCGAGCTTGAGCCCGAATGTCGTCGGCTCGGCGTGCACGCCGTGCGTGCGTCCCATGCACAACGTCTCGCGGTGCTCCTCGGCGCGGAAGACGACGGCGCCGAAGGCACGATCGAGCCCCTCGAGGATGACGTCACCCGCTTCCTGCACAGCGAGCGAGAGCGCTGTATCGAGCACATCCGAGGACGTGAGCCCGTAGTGGAACCAGCGCCCCTCCTCACCGAGGCTCTCGGAGACGGCGTCGACGAACGCAGCGACGTCGTGGTTCGTCTCGCGCTCGATCTCGGCAACGCGCTCCGGCGTCGGTGTGACGGCACGCCCCCTGATTGCGGCAACCGCTTCGTGGGACACGACACCGACCTCCGCCCAGCCGTCGAGCGCAGCCAGTTCGACGTCGAGCCAGCGGCGGAGCTTCGCCCCATCCGACCAGATCAGGGTCATGGCCGGGCGGGAGTAGCGCGAGATCACGAGGGCATTCTAGAGAGCGCGCCGGATCGGCCCTGCCACCACGGGTCGCACTTCCTGCTGTTGGCACGTTCGGGGCTGTCGAGAAGTACATCAGCTCGATCTTCGCCCGGCTCGGCCTCTACCTGGACGAGGAAGAGAGCCGGTACGTTCGCGCCGTCCTCACCATCCGCAACGGTTGCGCCTGCGCGGCGCCCTGCGGACAGCTTCAGCCAGTCCCCCCGGCTTCGCCCCGGCTCGCCGCCAGCGCGATATCCTCGCGCCGCCGCACGCCGTCCCATCCGATCAGATCAGCCGCCGCGTACGCTGCTGCCCGCGCAGCAGCGATGTCCTCCCCGACACCGGTGACGTTGAGAATCCGACCACCGTTCGTCACAACAGAACCGTCGCGCAACGCCGTCCCGGCATGGAAGACCAGCGCCCCGGTCGCCTCTGCCGCTTCGATCCCCGTGATCGACGATCCGCTGTCTCCCGACGCAGGGTAGTCCCCCGCCGCAAGAACAACGGTCACCGCGGCGCCGGCGCCCTGAGAGAGCCGCACCTCACCAAGGTCGCCTGCAGCGCACGCAGCGAGCGCTTCGAGCAGGTCACCCTCGATGAGCGGCATCAGCGACTGGGTCTCGGGGTCGCCGAAGCGACAGTTGTACTCGAGCACGCGTGGCCCGTCGGGCGTCAACATCAGACCGGCGAACAGCGTCCCGATGAACGGATGATCACGCTCGGCTAGCGCCGCCAGGATCGGGCGACACGCAAAGTCGACGAGCTTCTGCATCTCGACCGCGTCGAATCCCGGCACGGGAGCGAACGACCCCATGCCGCCGGTATTCGGCCCCAGGTCGCCGTCTCCCGCGCGCTTGAAATCCTGCGCCACCGGGAGCGCGAGGCACGTCGCGCCGTCACAGAGCGCGAAGACCGAGATCTCCGGCCCCTCGAGGAGCTCCTCGATCACGAGGTCACCGCCGAGCGCGGCGAGCGCGACGAGACCCACCTCGACCTCGGCCTGCGTGTGACAGACGACGACTCCCTTACCCGCGGCGAGGCCGTCGGCCTTGAGGACACAGGGCGCGATCGGCTCGTCAAGCGTCGCTGCGGTCGGAACTCCTGCGGCGGCCATCACGTCCTTCGCGAACGTCTTCGAGCCTTCGATCGCGGCTGCACCCTTCGATGGGCCGAACACCGAGATACCGACCGAGCGCAGGACGTCTGCGAGCCCGGCGACGAGCGGCACCTCTGGTCCTACGACGACGAGGTCGATCTGCAAGGCCCGTGCGAGGCCGAGCACCGCCTCGCTGTCGTCCGCGCGAACCGGATGACACTGTCCGAGGGCCGCGATCCCGGGGTTCCCCGGCGCAGCATGGAGCTCGGTGAGAAGCGGCGACTGGACGAGCTTCCAGGCGAGTGCGTGCTCGCGGCCGCCGGATCCGAGGAGAAGGACGCGCACGGAATGACCCTACGCGAGCAAGCGGCCAGAACACCCGCGGAGCGCCGGAGCGCCGGCCCGCCGATGCAGGAGATCAGATGGGCCGGGTGGGCGAGCGACGGAGCGGATTGCCCTTCGCGTCGAGCGCGATCACGTGTGCGAAGCGGGTACCCGGTGGGCGCACGAGACGTGTCTCGAACCCGGTGCGGGGCGTCACGTCGCCGTCTTCCAGGCGAGCCGCGGAGGGGCTGTAGCGGAGCCTCCACGCAGCGACCTCGGTGGAGCCGTTCCAGCTCGCGAACAGCCCGCCCTTCCCCTCGACCACGCCCTTGGCGAGCCTGGGCGGAGCGGTTGGTGTGCCCTTCCAGGGGAAGCGGAACGCGCGGTAGTTCTGACCGCCCTTCGGCAGAGCGGCCTCGAAACGAACCCTGCCCCGCGGGTCGAACTCGGTCACGAACGGCTCGCTGCCCCAACCCGAGACGACACCGCCGTCACCGAGCACCTGAGCGTTGCCCATGAACTTCGAGACGATGCGATTCGGCCGGTGCACGAATGTCCGCTCGAGCGTCGCCCGCATGTTCTTCGTGTCGAGACGCACGAAGATGATTCGCGACTGCGGGCGCACCGGTGGCGCTGCGCTGTTGTCGAAGATGCTGAGCAACCGACCGCCCTCGTGCGAGCGGACATCGTGCTGCCACGCCGCACGCGTCCCCTTGCCCATTGCGAAGTCGCTCTTACGCCCCCCGAGCCGCCAGATGACCTGCCCGGTGCGGCGGTGCACCTTGTACGTCGCCCACGTGTTACGGGCCGACACGAGCAGGTGGCCGTCCGCGTCGACGTCCACCGAGTTGATGTGGAAGTAGTCGAAGCGGCTCTCGTTCGGGCCAACATACGACTCGTCGAGTCCGACGTGGTCGAGGCTGTTCCACTCGAACAGAACCCGCCCACTCGGGATCTCGATCTCCTGCACGACGCCGCCGAACAGCGTGCTGCTCGACGACCCTCCATACGAGCGCAGATCGCGGGTCGTCGCAGCGTTCTTGGTCACGAGCGCCGTACCGTCGCTCGTGAGATGAAACTCGTGGAGGTCCCCGTCCCTGTGCCCGCCCGCGCGAATGCGCGCTATCTCTCGGTAGGAGGAGTCGAGAATCACGTACACGCCACGCCCGAGACCCTCCCGCGACCACTTCCCCTCCCACCAGGTCAGAACCGGCTTCCCGCGCAGCGAGGCGGCGCGAAAGGCCATCGCCGAGACGGGGTTCGTACGGTGAGCCCAGATCGGCTCGCCCTTGTTGTCGAAGATGAGCGGGCCGCGCTGCCCCGGGCCCGACGAAGGGGCGATGAAGAGGTGGCCGTCCGGCGTCCCCTCGGCCGGGTGGCGGATCGTCAGCACCGGCGGTCGCAGTTTTGGCTGCGTCACGAAGCGATGAACGTTTCTGGGATCGGTCTTCAGCGTCGCTGCCTCGGCCGCCTCTGTCCCACCGAGGAGACCTCCCGCGAACGGAGGCACCAGGAGCGCCAGACCGGCCACACCGCCTCGCGCGAGAAGCTCGGCCCTGGTCAACGATCGCTCCCTGCCGGTCACACCAACCCCGAATTCGCGCAAAGTTGCCCCCGATACCTGGATGGAGTACGACGCGCCGCCGCTTCCCGAAACGACTTCGTGGGAGCCTACCCAACGGCGCGGCGCGAGAGACAAGGCACCGCGCGGACGCCGGCCGGCGCTGCGACGGTCGTCACGCGGCAGACGATCCGGCGGCTACGTGAGAGCGGTGCGCACACGATCGCCGAGGCCGCGAAGTCGCTCGCACGGCTCGTTTGCGAAGACGAACCGCACGTAGTCTGCGGCCCGCGCCGAGCCCCAGTTCGTCATCGGGGTTGCAGCAATGCGGCTGAGACGAAAGAGCCGCTCCGACGCCTCGTCGCCGCTCCAGCCGAGTGGGCGAGTGTCGAGGAGCAGCGACCACCCACCGTGAGGCGGGATCACCGTCAGGCCGTCGAGCTCGGCGAGGATCACGTCCCGGCGGCGCTCCCACTCGGCTGCCGCCGCAGCAACGTCCTCGTCCCCCGCCTCGAGTGCGACCGCCACGGCCGTCTGCGCGATCCCGACCTGACACACGACGTTCGAGATGCAGACGAGACCGATGTCGTCGACGAGCGACGGCGGAGCGACAACCCAGCCGACACGCCACCCGATCATCCGCAGCTCCTTCGACGCCGAGCCGACGATGATCGTTCGTTCCGCCATCCCGTCGATTGCGAGCGGGTCGACGGCCTCTCGACCGTCGAAGAGAATCCGTTCCATCGCCGTGTCGACGACGAGGAGAAGGTCTCGTTTGCGGCAGAGCTCGGCGAGCGCATCCCACGCCTTGCGATCGAGCACCGAGCCCGACGGCATCGACGGGCTCATCATCAGCAGCACCCGCGTTCGGTCGTTCACGGCAGCACGCAGGCTGTCGAGATCGAGGCTCCAGCCGTCTGCGCCCGGCTCGAGCCGGGCGAGGCGCGGCACTCCCCCGGCGACGCGCACTCTGTTCAGCAGCCCCGCATATACGGGATCGGTGAGCACCACTTCATCGCCCGGCTCGAGCGTCGCGAGCAAGACGTTGAGGATCCCGTTCAACCCGCCCGCGGTGATCAGCGTGTGGCGCCAGTCGATCTCCCGCACCCCACGGCCGACGTGGGCAGCGACCGCACGGCGCAGCCGCTCGTGGCCAGGAAACGGGAGGTAGCTGTTCGCGTCGTCGTCCTCGATCGCCACACGCGTCGCCTCGATGGCGGCAGCAAGGGGTCGTAGATCCGTGTCGAGATTCTCGAGTCGGAGCAGCTCCGGATCGGCAGCACCGTCGGCAGCGTCGCCCATGCGGTCGACGCCAATCCCGGGAACTCCCTGGAGTCGCGAGACGGTCACGGACGCTTCACGACCGAAGCGTCAGCACGGCCTCGCGGCCCTGCCCGGTGCCAACGAGAGCGACGGGGACACCGAGCGCGTCCTCGACGAAGCGGACGTACGAGGCGGCCGCCTCCGGAAGCTCGTTGCCCTCGATCTCCTCCTGCCACCCCGGGAGCGTCTCCCAGACAGGGCGGCAGTGGTGGAAGTCGGACTGGTGCGCGGGAAAGTCGTTGGTCTCGCTGCCGTCGGGCAGCGCGTAGCGCACACAGATCGGAATCTCGGCGAAGGTGGAGAGAACGTCGAGCTTCGTCAGTGCGAGAGACGTGATGCCGTTCACACGAACCGCAAAACGCAGTGCCGGCAGGTCGAGCCAGCCGCAGCGACGCTCGCGACCGGTGACGGTGCCGAACTCGCCGCCGAGCTCCCTCACCCGCTCCTGCGCCTCGCCCTCGATCTCGGACGGAAACGGCCCCTCGCCGACCCGGGTCACGTATGCCTTCGAGACGCCGAGGATCTCGTCGATCCGGTTCGGCCCGATGCCGAAGCTGACGGCTGCGCCAGCAGCGATCGGGCTGGACGAAGTGACAAATGGATACGTCCCGTGATCGAGGTCGAGCAGCGTTCCCTGGGCTCCCTCGAAGAGGACGTTGTCGCCGTTTCGCAGCGCGCGATCCACCAGCAGCGAGGTGTCGGCGATGTACGGACGCAGTCGCTGCGCGTATCCCTCGTACGTGTGTGCGACCTCTTCCAGGTCGACGGGCGCGATCTCGTAGACGCGCTCCAGCCAGACGTTCTTCTCCGTGATCGCTAGCTCGATCTTCTGGCGCAAGATCTTCGGGTCGAGGAGATCCTGAACCCGGATCCCGATGCGGGTCGCCTTGTCGGCGTAGGCAGGGCCGATGCCGCGGCGCGTCGTACCGATCTGGAGGTTGCCCAGCTTTCGTTCCCGCGCGCCATCGAGCGCAACGTGCCACGGCATGATCAGGTGGGCGTTCCCGGAGAGAAAGACGAGGCCGGCCGTGACGTGACCCCGGCCTTCGAGGTCGTCCAGTTCCTCGATCACGACGCGTGGGTCGACGACGCAACCCGCACCGATCGCAGACGCCTTGCCCGCCACGATGCCCGACGGAATCTGGCGGATTTTGTAGGTCTCGCCTTCGACGACGATCGTGTGCCCGGCATTCGGCCCACCCTGGTAGAGGCAGACGAGGTCGGAGTCCTGGGCGAGCAGGTCGACGATCTTGCCCTTGCCCTCGTCGCCCCACTGCGCACC
>JAYTJO010000476.1:0-9684 GCA_043730975.1 Thermoleophilia bacterium
ACGGGAGCCGACGGTCGTGCCTACCGGGTCGACACGTACATCCAGGCAGTCACGCCTTCGAGTGGCCGGGCCGGGAAGCAGGTGACCGTGGTCGTGAGGCTTGCGTCGAACACTTCCCGCACCCTTGCGAAGCTGACGTCGAACTACGATCTTGCGACGGGCTGCACGACCGATAGTGCAGCGGCGACGGCAGCACGATGTACGTGAGCCTCGCGACCGCGGCTCTCAAGGGACCGCCCGTGCGTGCCGATAGGAGGCCCTAGATGCCGTCGTTTGCCTACAGCGCCATCAACGCAGAGGGGGCCGAGCTCGCCGGTGAGCTCCAGGCGACCGACCTCTCGGCTGCGCGTGACTCGCTGCGCGGCAGCGGTCTTCTCGCCCAGTGGGTCGAGGAGCTGAAGGCACCGGCCGCGAAGGGCAAAGGACGGTTCGAGAAGGGCGTCAAACCGAAGTCGCTGCAGGTCTTCTCGCGCCAGTTCGCAACGATGATCGAGGCGGGGCTCTCGGTTGTGACCGCTCTCGTGATTCTCGAACAGCAGACAGACGACGATGCCCTGCGGACGGTGATCGACGAGATCCGCGAGCAGGTCGAGACGGGTGCGCTGCTCTCCGAGGCGCTGGCCAAGCACCCCGACGTCTTCTCCCGGCTCTACATCGCGATGGTGGAGGCAGGCGAGGCGGCCGGCGTCCTCGACACGGTACTCGACCGGGTCGCGATCCAGATCGAGAAGGAGCAGCAGATCAAGCGCCGCGTTAAGGGCGCCATGATCTACCCGACGGTCGTCCTCACGTTCGCGACGCTCGTGATGACGGGGATGCTGATGTTCCTCGTTCCGATCTTCGTCAAGATCTTCGACCAGCTCGGCGGCGACCTGCCGACCCTCACGCAGTACGTCCTCTACGCGTCGAACGCGATGCGCCACGGCTGGTTCCCGGGCATTCCGATCCCTGGCATCGTGTTCATCTCCGCGTTCGCGGGTGGCAGCATCTACTTCTTCCGCCGCTGGATCAAGACGGAGGCAGGGCGGGCGAAGTGGGACGCCATCAAACTCCGGATGCCGGTCTCGATCGGCTCCGTCGTCCTCAAGGTGTCGATGGCGCGCTGGTCACGGACGCTTTCGACCCTAATCGCGTCCGGCGTCGACATCATGCGCGCGCTCGAGATCACGGCGCAGACGGCAGGGAACTGGGTCGTCGAGAACGAGACCGAGAATCTCCGCCTGAAGGTGCAGGACGGCGCCTCGATCTCCCAGCCGCTGATCGATAGCGACGTGTTCCCGCCGATGGTCTCGCAAATGGTGAAGATCGGCGAAGAGACCGGTGAACTCGAGAAGATGCTCTCCAAGGTCGCAGACTTCTACGAGGACGAGGTCGACGCCTCGATCCAGGCGCTCACCTCGATCGTCGAGCCGCTGATGATGGTCGGCGTCGGCTGCATGGTAGGTGTGATCATCATCAGCATGTACCTGCCGATGTTCAAGATGCTCAGCCTCGTGAAATAAACAGAAGAACAGCGCGGCGAAGCCGCTTCACACTCGTAGGGGCGATGCGCACCCGCGCGGTAGCGCGGGTAAGCGTCGCCCGCAGTCGGCCACGGCGTAGGATGCCACCATGACCGGCGTCACGATCTACCACAACCCTCACTGAGGCAGCAGTCGCAATGCCGTGAGCATTGCGGAGGAGCTGGGCGTCGACGCGAACGTTGTGCTCTATATCAAGACGCCACCCGACGCGGCGACGCTCGAGGCGATCATCGCAAGGCTCGAGGATCCGGTCACCGATCTCGTCCGCCGTGACTCACTCTGGAAGAAGCTCGGGCTGACGGACGCCGACGCGCGTACAGACGAGCAGGTGATCGACCTGCTCGTGCGTCACAAGCAGCTGCTCCAGCGGCCCCTGGTCGTGACATCGGAGACGGCGATCATCGGGCGTCCGAAGGAGCGGGTTCGCGCACTTCTCGGGTGAGGCCTCAGTCTCACCCGCTGTCCAGCCCGACGCGGACGCTCGGCTCTGAAGCCTCACCCCGAGCCGTCAACCTCGAGGGCGTTCGCGAACGCCCTCGCCCACATCGCGTAGCCCACGTCGTTCGGGTGAAACCAGTCCGACGCGAGCTTGCCGCGCCAGGGCGGGGTGATCGAACTGCCGGTCTCCGCGACCCGGAGCGCGTGACGGGCGGACCACTGACGGATTAGCTCGTTGAACGGCGCCACCGTCTTCGGCCGGCCGGGAATCGTGCCGATCACGGTTCTGGCTGGAAGCATTGCCGTGAGCTGCTCGAGTCCCGGCTCCAGTCCGTCGCGTCGGCTCGGCCTGAGGTCGTTCGCACCGACCGCGACCGTGATCAACGCCGGCTCGAGCCCGAGTCGATCTGCGAGCGGGAGTTGATCGTCGAGGACGTCACGGACGCGCCCGCCACTTTGCGAGAGGTTGATCACCCGCCACGCATGTCCCTCGGCTGCCATCAGCTCACGCAACTGGCCGACCCAGCCTCGATCAAAGGCTGACGCGCCGATGCCCTGCGCCGTCGAGTCACCAAGGACGAGCCAGAGCGCCTCCGACCGTTCGAGTGCGGCCACGTTCGAGCGGTACCACGCGTCCGCATACGGTCTGATCTGCGCCCGAACGGATCGAACGCCGGGAATCAGCGAGAGGAGACGTCCACGCGCCGACGTGGGGCGGGGACGCAGCGGTGGGAGGTGCTCGGCGGTCAGGTCAATCGACGACGAGAACGCTCGAGCCGAGCTCCCGCTCGACCTCGACGGCGACATCGGTGCCAAGGAATCGACTGAGGAAACCGTGATGATGCGAGGCGAGAACGACGAGACGGGCGTCGCGATCGCGCGCGGTGGCGGCAATCTTGTCGGCCGCATTGCCAACGGCCCAGACGTAGTCGGCTTCGAGACCCGCTGCCTCGATGCGTCCGCGTGCTCGCTCGACGATCGGCTCGAGCTCGGCCGGCTCAACGAGGGGCATCATCTCGGCACCCTCGTTGATGTTGCCGAAGTTCTGCGGGCCTTCGGGATCGAACAACATCTCGAAGACGGAGAGAACGACCAGTGCGTCGCCCGAGGCTTTCGCCTCCTCGATCGCACGATCGAGCGCGCGATCCGCACCCTCGGAATCGTCGTACCCGATGAGAATCGTTCCGGCCATGACGACAGCATCGCAGTTCTGGTCTGGCCGCGGCGGCATCTCCGCCGCGGCCAGACCAGGAGACTGTTGTCCTAGCCGAGCGCCTTCGCCTTGAGGGCCTCGTACTCCGCCTGGGTGATTGCGCCACTGTCGAGCAGCGACTTCGCCTGCGCAACCTGGTCGGCCGGCGACGAGCCCGAACCTGCGACGGACTTGATGTAGTCGGCCTGCTGCGCCTGCATCGCCTTCATCTGCTCCGCGCTGCGATCGGCAATACCATTGTGCTCTGCGATGAGGTAGATGAGCACACCGAGGTACGGGGCGATGATCACGAAGATGATCCAGATCGCCTTCATTCCACCACCGATGTCGCGGCGACGGAAGATGTCCGCGAAGATCGTGATCAGGAGCCAGATCCAGATGATGAACGCAAAGAACAGGAACATCAGCCAGAGGGCGCTGAGGAACGGGTAGCTACTTGAGCTGTCTGCTAGCACTGACAAAGAGAACTCCTTGCTCGGGTACCGCCGGCTCCGCTTCATGGGGACGGCGCAGGGTGTGGTTGACGCGCCGAAGAATGCCATATTCGGCCATTCCACGGAGAAAGAGCAGCGCGTATGTCTAGTGGGTTCGCTCGGTTCGTTCCGATCGTCCACTGGCTTCCGGCGTACCGGCGCTCGTTCCTCGGGCGCGACCTGCTCGCCGCGCTCGCGGTCTGGGCAGTCCTCGTCCCCCAGGCCGTCGCCTACGCGGCTCTCGCAGGAGCCCCACCGGAAGCCGGGCTCGCGACGGCCCTTGCAGCGGGCGTCCTCTACGCAATCTTCGGCACCTGCCGAGAGCTCGACGTCGGGCCGAGCTCCACCGTCGCGATTACTGCGGCGGCCGTCCTCGTACCGCTCGTCGCCTCGTATCCGGGGAAGTCGTACGCCTCACTTCTTGCGGCGCTCGCGATTCTGACCGGGGTCGTGCTGATCGTGGCCGGTGCCCTGCGCCTCGGCTTCGTGGCGGAGTTTCTCGCACGGCCGGTACTCGTCGGCTTCATCAGCGGGATCGGAGTGCTCATCATTGTCACGCAGACTCCAACGCTCCTCGGCGTCTCGGTCGAGAGCGGCAACGTGCCCGAGATGGTCTGGCGCGAGATCGGGGAGCTCGGCACCATCAGCTGGGAGACGACTCTCGTCGGCGCGGTCTCGCTCGCCGTGCTGCTCGCCGGTCGTCGAATCGCCCCGCTCGTTCCGTGGGCACTGATCGTCACGGTCATCGCGATCGTCTGCAGTCGCGCGTTCGACTTCTCGTCCCACGGCATCGCTGTGATCGCGGACGTTCCTGCGGGGCTCCCGAGCTTTGCGCTTCCTGGGATCGGGCTCGGTGAGATCGGTGCCCTGAGCGGGGGAGCGCTCGCGCTCGCACTCGTTGCTCTCGCCGAGTCGATCGGGACTGCGCGGTCGTTTGCGGCCAAGGGTCACTACGAGGTGGATCCGAACCAGGAGCTGATCGCCCTTGGTGCCGCGAACGTCGGTGCCGGGTTCGTCCAGGGTTTCCCCGCCGACGCGAGCCTCTCGCGGAGCGCGGTGGGAGCTGCAGCCGGCGCGGTCTCCCGTGTGTCCGGGCTCGGTGTCGCAGCCCTCGTTATCGTCACGCTGCTGTTTCTGACGCCGCTCTTTGACGGCCTCCCACAGGCGACGCTCGCGGCGATCATCATCGCCGCGGTGATCGGGCTCGTCGACTGGGGCGGCTTTCGTGAGCTGTGGCGCATCGATCCTGGCGATGCTCAGCTGGCGATCGTCGGGTTTGCAGCCGTCTGCGTGCTCGGCGTCCTACCCGGCATCGTCACGGCGGTGCTCGCGTCGTTGCTTGCGCTTGTGCGCCGGGTCTACCGGCCCCGGATCGCGGTGCTCGGTCGCGCGAGCGGTGAGGCGAGCGCGGACGAGGACTTCCGATTCCGCAGCATCGACCGCCATCCCGAGTACGAGACGATTCCGGGCCTTGTCCTGTTCCGGTTCTCGAACGAGCTGTTCTTCGCGAACGCCTCGTTCTTCCGCGACGAAACCCTGAGCCTCGTGGCCGCGTCGGATCCTCCGGCGCGCACTGTCCTCGTCGACACGTCGCCCATCAGCCACCTCGACTCGACGGCCGTTGCAATGCTCCAGGAGCTGATCGATGTTCTCGCTGCGCGGGGGGTGACGTTCGAGCTCGCCCGCACGACGGCATCACTCAACGACGCTCTCGCTCGCTCAGGTCTTGCCGACCTCATCGGCGCCGATCACATCCACCGCTCCGTGCACACGGGCGTGCAGGCGTTTCTGGCGCGGCCGCCGCAGTAGATCAGATCGCCGTCTGCTCCCCCGGCGCGAGCACGCGGACACTCGTCTCGGGCGCATGCTCCAGTACCGCCTGCTCGAACAGCGCCGGCGGCGTCGTCAGGAAACCGGGCGGCCCCTGCATGCCGAGATGGATCGGGTAGTACGTGCCCCAGTGGATCGGGATCGCTATGCGGGCGCGCAGGAGCGATGCCGCCTGGGTCGCACGCGTCGGATCCATGTGCCCCGGGCCTATCGTCGGCCCCCAGCCCCAGATCGGCAGGAGGGCGACGTCGACGGGAGCCAGGTCGGCCATCTCGTCGAAGACGTCCGTGTCGCCCGCGAAGTAGACCGAGCGGCCGTCTCCCTCGATCACGTAGCCGAGCGGCTCCGCCTGCGTTCCGAGGGGTAGTCGTCCCGTGTCGTGTGCCGCCTTCGTCGCGCGCACGGTGACTGCGCCAATTGCGATCTCCTCGCCCGCACGCAACTCGATGACGTTCTTGATCCCCGCTTTCCTGCGGATTAAGGCACCTGCACCACGTGGCGCGACGACTGGCATGTCACGCCCGAGCTTCTGCAGCGAGGGGAGGTCCAGATGGTCGTAGTGGAGGTGGGAGATCAGGACGGCATCGACGCCGCGCAGCGCACCGGGGTCGACCTTGGCCACGCGGCGAAGGTGAGCGACACGGTTCCGCAGGAGTGGGTCCGTGAGGAGGCGAACGCCACCAAGGTCGACGAGAGTCGTGGCGTGCCCCACGTACTGGATGGAGGCGCGGGGCAGAGCGGTCACAGCGCGATCCTACGCCCCGAGCCAGGGATCGTCCGATCACGCGACTAGCTTCTGTTGCGTGTCGGAGACAACGCAAGACGTACCGGTGCCTTCTGCGCCAGGCTCGCGTGCGGTGAACATCAACGTCACGGTGCGCACGATGCTGCTCGTTGCGTTCCTCGTCGCGCTCGCGTGGGCGTTCGTCTACATCTCCGAAGTCGTCATGACGCTCTTCCTGTCGCTCTTTCTCGCGCTCGTCTTCGAGCCGGTGGTGCGGGGAATGCAACGGAAACTTCCGATGGGTCGCGGCGCGTGTGCGACGACCCTCATCCTCGGTCTCATTGGCCTGTCGGTCGTCTTCGTTCTGCTCCTGCTGTCGCCGCTCGTCGGCGCATTCGAGGACTTCGTCGAAAAGCTGCCCGAGATCATCGATGACATCAGCGACAACTCGTCGCTCGGCTCCTGGGTCGACAGCAACAGCACGGCTCCCGAAAGCGCGCAGGCGAACGCGAAAGAGATCGCGCAGGGTGTCGCGGATGCGGCAGGAGGTGTGCTCGGAGTGATCGTCTCGGGATTCACTCTCGTACTCTCGCTCGTCACGGCGATCTTCCTGACCCTGTTCCTGATGATCGACCTCCCACGCCTCATCGGCGCCGTCGACACCCTGCTCGACCCGCGCGGCTCTGATCGCTGGAATCGGATGTCGGAGCGGATCATCACGGCGGTCTCCCGCACGATGCTCGGCAACATTGCGATCTCGATCATCTGCGGCACGATTTACGGCGTCTCGGCGTGGATCCTCGGCACGCCGTTCCCCGTCGTCCTGGGTGTCATCTCGGGTCTCCTCGACCTGATCCCGATGGTCGGTGCCACGATCGCGGGGGCGATCATGGTTCTCGCGACGCTAACGCAAGGGCTGACGCCCGCGCTGATCATGCTCGCGATCGTCCTCGTCTACCAGCAGTTCGAGAACTACGTCCTGCAGCCGACGATCCTCGGCAAGGCGGCGAACGTCTCCGGCTTCTTCGTGATCGTGAGCGTGATGATCTTCGGGGCGTTGATGGGCGTCGTGGGTGCGATCATCGCCGTTCCGATCATCGCCTCGATCCAGATCGTCGTGATCGAGCTCACGACGGAACGGCGGGCGAAGATGGAAGCGCTTCGACCGCCGGGAGATCCCCCCATCGCGGCAGCCTGAGGTTGGTTAGGCTCGTTTCCGCCAGCATGCTCGCCACCGAGGAGGAGTCCCGTGACCACCAGCCCTGAAGCGAAGTCATCGTCCCGAGGTCGGATCGTCGGTGCGCGCACACTCCTCGTCCTCGGTGTCCTGCTGACCGTGGTCAGCATCCTCTCGACGTACGTAAAGCGCGAGGCGCTCGACGAGGATCAGTTCAAGCAGACCTCCCAGGAGCTGATCGCGAGCCCCGCGATCCAGGAGCAGGTGGCTGCGACGATGGTCGACGCGTTCTTCGCGAACGTCGACGTCTCGGCCGAGCTCAGTAGCGGTCTCCCCTCGAACCTGCAGGCGCTCGCCGGCCCGCTAGCCGGCCTCTCGCAGGGTTTCGCGGATACAGCGGCGCAAAAGCTCCTCGCCCGGCCGGGTGTCCAGGATGCGTTCGTCGAGCTCTCCTCGTTCTCGCAAAAGCAACTGGTGGCGGTCCTGAGCGGCGACACGCGGGCGCTCGAGACTTCGAACGGCGACGTCGTCCTCGATCTGCGGCCGCTCGTGCTGAAGCTCGGAGATCGCTTCGGCTTCGTCGAGAACCTCGCCGACAAGGTCCCACAGGATGCGGCTCAGGTCACGATTGTCAAGTCGGACGATCTGGAGGCGGCCCAGAAGGTGACCCACTGGCTCGAGCAGATCGCGAACTACATCTGGATCCTCGCGATCGCCTGCTGGGCCGGCGCCATCTGGCTCGCCCGGGGCCGGCGCCGTCAGGAGGTGCGCTCGCTCGGGATCGGGTTTGCAGTGGTCGGGGTGCTCGTTCTCCTCAGCCGCTGGGCCGCGGGGAAATACTTCGTCGACAACCTCATCCAGAACGACGCCGTGAGGCCCGCCGCGAGTGACGCCTGGAACATCATCACGGACTCGCTCGCAGCCGCTGGTTGGGTGGCTCTGTCCGTGGGGATCCTGATCGCGATCGGTGCCTGGCTTGTTGGACCGGGTGCCCGGGCCACCGCGGCACGATCGTCGCTCGCACCACATCTCCAACGGGCAGGGGTTGCCTGGGGTTCCTTCGCCGTCGGAATGGTGCTGATTCTCTGGATCCTGCCGATTCAGGTCTTCAGGACGAGCGTGGTTCTCGTCGTGCTCGGAGCGATTGGCTTCGAGGTCTTCCGACGTCAGCTCGCTGCGGAGACAGTGGCCCTTCCGGCAGCGGCTGCGCCGGCGGCTGCCCCTGCTCCACCACCGGACGACGCCCCGTAGCCTGACTCATCGTCGTTCTCGCACTCGTCAATCCATAGCGCGGCAGTCACCACACTGGCCGTGGAGCACGACCTCGTGTCCCTGCATGTCGTAGGCGAGGCGGCTCGCTGCCTGCTCGAGCGCGTGCTCGAGCCCGGGATCCGAGAACGTCTCCACCTTCCCGCACTCGTCACAGACGAGATGATGGTGATGATCCCCATCGGCATGTGACGGCTCGAAGCGGGCGACCCCGTCACCGAGCTCGACGCGCTGAACGAGATCGAGCTCGACGAGCTGATCGAGAGCGCGATAGACGCTCGCAATTCCGACCCGGCCGCCCTGCTCGCGGATGCCGTCAAAGATCTCCTGCGCCGACTTGCAGCAGGGTTGATCCCCGAGATGCTCGACGACCGCGCGCCGCGCGCCACCGTTGCGAAGGCCCTGCGCCTGCAGGCTGTCGAGCGCCTGGGCGCTCCACGTGGGGTGGTGGTGATGCATATCGATAATGATACCAATTCGCATTAACCTGCTACGCTCCGGCGACCGTGTTTTCGAGAACCGCTCTCTTTAGCGTCCTGGTGGTCGTTGCAGCGACCGTTATCGCCGGGTGCGGCGACACCGGGAGGGGGAACAACCAGCGGACGGTCATCGCCGCCTTCTACCCGCTCGCGTTCGCAGCCGAGCAGATCGCGGCCACCGGGACGGTGGTCGAGAACCTCACGCCTGCCGGCGCCGAACCTCACGACCTCGAGCTGACCCCGGGAGACGTGCGTGCAGTCGATGACGCGTCGCTCGTGCTGTATCTCGGGAAGGGTTTCATGCCAGGCCTCGAGACCGCAGTCGAGCAGCGAGAGGGCCGTTCGCTCGACCTGCTCGCGGACGAGGATCTCGAGCCCGGGCGCGATGAGGACGGAAAGGTCGTACGCGATCCGCACGTGTGGCTCGACCCGGTTCGCTACGCGACCATGACACGTGCGATCGGAGCGGAGCTCGGGCAGGTGGAGTCGGCCGAGCGGCTCGCCGACAAGCTCGAGCAACTCGACTCCGAGTTCCGTCGTGGGCTTGCAACCTGCGAA
>JAYTJO010000477.1:0-2285 GCA_043730975.1 Thermoleophilia bacterium
GGACGCTGACGTCTGGCTCCACGTCGACGGAGCCTATGGGCTCCCTGCCTCGACCACCCCGTCCGCGGGGCATCTCTTCGCAGGTCTCGACCGGGTCGACTCGGTATCGCTCGATGCGCACAAGTGGCTGTATCTGCCGAAGGCGTGTGGTGTGTTGCTCGTCCGCCGCCGTGACGATCTCCTTCAGGCGTTTTCGCACGAGGAGGCGTACATCCCTCACGAGCGCACCGGCCATATGGTCGACATCACGCTCGAATACTCGCGACCCTTCCGGGCTCTCAAGCTCTGGCTCGCCTTCCGAACCCACGGCGCTCAGGCATTTCGCGATGCGGTCGAGGACAACCTCCGCCAGGCACGCCTGCTCTACGACGTCGTCGTTGCGCACGATTGCCTCGAGCCTCTCTGCGGGCCGCCGCCGCTGTCGATCGTCCCGTTTCGCTACGTCGGAAAGGGTGGTGATCCGAACGCCGAGAATGCCCGTTTGATCCGCGCGCTTCAGGAAGACGGTCGGGTCTGGGTTGCACCAGCGACAATCGATGGCAAGGTCGGCCTCAGGCCGTGCTTCGTGAACTTCCGCACGACCGATGACGATGTGCGCGCACTCGCGGAGATCGCGGTCGAACTGGGTCGCTGAAGGCGAGTGGGGTCAGGTCTTCTTCGTTCCACCCCACCCAAGCGGGTGGTGTCCGTCGGCGCGTATCGGGGGTGGAACGAAGAAGACCTGACCCCATTCACCATTCACAGCTGGCTCCTATCGGCCCGCAACACCGGCTTAACCGCGGGCAATGCGTGGTTCACGCGGACGCCCGTATAACAGAGGCATGGACTCATCGACTCCCACCTCATCCAGCACTCCGCCCGCCCCCGAAGCTCCGCGCTCGGGATCCGGCTTCCGATCCTTCGCTCTCTATCTCTCCGCTGCCGTCCTTGGCGGCGCGGCCGTTCTCGGCGGAGTCGCCGCGACGGGAGCGCTCGACAGCACGACGTCGACGACGATCGTTCGCGCGTCGGGCAGCGGATCGACAACGATTCCCACTGCCGCGGGTACCGCGCTCTCGGTCAACGAGATCTACAAGCGGAGCGGCCCCGGGGTCGTCCAGGTCACCTCGACCGTCGGTGGGTCGACATCCGAAAACGGCCAGTCGCAGCCTTCGGGCCAGTCGCTCGGATCCGGGTTCGTGATCGACAAGGAAGGGCACATCGTCACGAACTACCACGTGATCGAAAACGCGACGTCAATCAAGGTGCGTTTCTCGAACGACGACACGCTCACCGCCACGCTCGTTGGCAGCGACCCGTCGACCGATCTCGCCGTGCTCGATGTCGACACCGACCCGAATGCGCTCACCCCCCTCGCACTTGCCGACTCGAAGCAGGTCGAGGTCGGCGATCCAGTGGTCGCGATCGGTAACCCCTTCGGTCTCGAACGGACCGTGACGTCAGGCATCGTCAGCGCTCTCCAGCGCAACGTGCAGGCGCCGAATGGCTACTCGATCGATCACGTGATCCAGACCGACGCGGCGATCAACCACGGCAACAGCGGAGGCCCGCTCCTCAACGCGCAGGGTGCGGTGATCGGCGTCAACTCGCAGATCGAGACGGGTGGCTCGGGTGACGGGAACGTCGGGATCGGTTTCGCCGTCCCGTCCAACACGGTTGAGAACGTTGTTGCCCAGTTGCTCGACGCCGGCAAGGTGCAGCACGCGTACCTGGGCGTCTCCGCGGCGGAGGTCACGTCCGAGATCGCCGAGTTGTACAAGCTCCCCGTCGCCGAGGGTCTCCTCATCCAGACGGTCGCCGGCGGATCCGGGGCCGCCGGTGCAGGGCTGAAGCCCGGCACCGAGCAGGTCGTCGTGGCCGGCGAGAGCCTCCGGATGGGCGGAGACATCATCGTCGCCGCCGACGGGAAGAACGTGACCTCGATCGACGAGCTGCGTGACGTGATCGGGGCGCACAAGCCTGGCGACAAGATCAACCTAAAAATCTACCGCGGCGGCTCCGTCAAGACGGTCACCGTGACACTCGGGCAGCAGCCGACAACCCCCTCCCAGTAGCTGCTTGCAGCCAGCCCTCATCGGCCGGCAACCGACGCGACGAGGCCCCCGTGCACCAGCTGCCCGGGGGCCTCGACGGTTGTCGGTCATCGGCGCACGCGCGGCTCGGGGCCTGCACCCCAATGACCGATCAACCGTCGGGTGCATTTCGGCCCGCCGAGAGGCCCGCTGTCGTTATCGTGCGCCGGTGAGCGAACACGAGAGGCCAGAGCGCGGCTCGCTGCTCCTCGA
>JAYTJO010000478.1:0-1594 GCA_043730975.1 Thermoleophilia bacterium
GCAGCCGGGCTGTCCACGTTCTGCCCGATCACGTCGACACCGGCGGCGACGAGGCTCTCGGCGGCCTTCTTCTCCTTGGTCGGGTCAAACCACGACTTCGTCCATACGAGCTTGACCTTCGCGTTCGGCTTGACGAGCTGTACGCCGAGCGCGAACGCATTGGCGTGACGGATGATCTCGGGGATCGGGAACGGAACGATGTACCCGACCACGCCCTTCTTCGTTGCAGCACCCGCGGCGATGCCCGAGAGGTAGATCGCGTCCTCGCCTGCACCGAAGTAGTTCGCGTAGTTCTTGCCGGACTTGTAGCCGGTCGCGTGCTCGAAGTAGACGTCCGGGTTCTTCTTCGCCGCAGCGGCCATCGCGTCCATGTAGCCGAACGAGGTAGCGAAGATGATCTTGTTCCCGTCACGGACGAGGCTGTCGATCACCTGTGCGGCCTGCGGTCCCTCAGGAACGTTCTCCTTGTAGGTCGTGATCACGTTCGCGCCCATCGCCTTCTGGACGTAGAGCCGGCCCTTGTCGTGGGCCTGCGACCAGCCACCGTCGTTGTGCGGCCCGACGTAGATCCACGCGGCCTTGATCGGCGCCTTCTTTGCACTCGGTGCAGCGGTGCCCGTCGTCGCGATCATCAGTGCGGCGAGCGCCATCGTCACGAGGGCGACGCCTAGCCCAACCCTTAGCTTCCTCATCTGGTCTCCTTCTCGTTGGGAGAGCACCTTGACCGGTGCTCCTTCCCACTCGGTTGCCGTCGCCATCCTCTTACTTCCGGAAGCACAAGGCAACAGCTAACCCCTCCTGGTTCACAATTCTGGACGCACGATGCGGCCGAAAGTTGAGCCGGCGACCAGCCGGCCGTCTGCAAGCACCGTGTTTCCACGCAGGAGTGTCCGAACCACTCTGCTCCGCGTCGGCGCGCCGACGAAGGGGCTCTGGGGGTGGCGGTAGAGCAGATCGGCGCTGGCGACGTGCCCTTCGTGACCGAGGTCGACGAGCGCGAGGTCCGCGTCACAGCCGACCTCGAGGCGTCCCTTGGTCGGTAGCGCGAAACGCGCGGCGGCGACTTTGCTCGTGAGTCGGGCGATGTCCCACGGCTCGAGTCCGTACCCTGCGCCCGCGGCCAGCACGGTGCCGCGCAGTGTCTGAACGCCGGAGATCCCGCCCCACCACTTGAAGGCGTCTTCACCCTGCTTGAGCTCGGGTGGCGACGGAGAGTGATCCGACGCAATCATCGGGATGTTCCCGGCGAGCACCTCGGCCCACACCGCCTCGACCTCGTCCCGCGGGCGAAGCGGCGGCGAGCATTTCGCGAGGGCCCCGATCCGTTCGGCGTCCTCGTCGGTCAACAGCAGGTACTGCGGGCACGTCTCGCAACTGACATCAACACCCCGCTCGCGCGCCTCGGCGACAAGGAGGGCGGCGGCAGCGGTACTCACGTGAACGATGTGAAGCGAGCAGCCAGTCTCCTGCGCGAGCAGGATGGCGCGCGTGACGGCTTCAAGCTCGGCGACGGCCGGCCGCGAGGCGAGGTAGTCGCGCATGGTTGTCCTTCCTCCCGCCCGGGATCGTTCCGCGAGCCCCATCGTGATCGCGT
>JAYTJO010000479.1:0-4344 GCA_043730975.1 Thermoleophilia bacterium
GTTGGCTCTGGCACGACCTCATGCACCTGAGTTTCATTCTTGGCGGGATCCTCATCTGGACACAGATCATCGACCCATCCCGCCACGAGCGATTGACCCTCGGCGAGCGCCTCGGCTTCACGGCGCTCATCTTCTGGACTGGCCAGGTGCTGGCCTACGTGATCCTCTTCGACTTCAAGCCGCTGTTCCCGTCGTACGTCGATCAGCCGGTGCGCCTGCTCGGCCTCTCGCCGCTGACCGATCAGAAGATTGCGGGAGTCGTGATGATGGTCGAGCAGGTGCTCACCGTCGGCCTTGCCTTCGTGCTGCTGCTCCGCGCGAACCACCGACGGCGCGCAGAGGCGCTTGTGCTCCCCGCGGAGACCGCGTGAGCTCCCCCTGGGCACCGACGTTCGAGCCACTGTTCATCGTCGCCGGCGCGGCGGCAGTCTGGGGCTACGCGAGAGCCGCGAAACACGACCCGCCGGGCCGTGCCCGAATCGCCGCGTTCACCGCGGGGATCCTCCTGGTTGTCCTGGCGCTAAACTCGCCGCTCGAGACGATCGCGATCGACTACCTGCTCCTGTTCCACCTGCTCCAGAACGTGATCATCTCTGACTGGGCACCGCCGCTCCTCATTCTCGGGCTCACGCCGGCGATGCGCTCGGCGATCGCGGACCGTGGCGGCCGGCCGTTCGCCTTCGTGACCCGACCCACGGTTGCACTTCCGGTCTGGCTCGTCGGCTGGTACGCCGTCCACCTCGCGGGGGTCTACGAGACAGCGCTCCGCAACCCGATCCTGCTCAACATCGAGCACCTGTTCATGATCGCGATCGGCCTCCTCTTCTGGTGGCCGGTGCTCAGCGACGCGCCACGTTCCGTGCCCACCCTCGGTCGGATCGCCTACATCTTCGCCGCCTTCGTCGGCTCGGCGTTTCTCGGTCTGGCGCTCACGTTTGCCCCTCCCCTCTACGCGTACTACGAGGATCTGCCGGTGCGGCTGTGGGGAATCAGCGCGGCACAGGATCAGAATCTCGGTGGGATCCTGATGACGACGGAGCAGGCCATCGTCTTCTTCGCGATGATCGTCTGGCTGCTCGTCGTGCTGTTCCGCGAGGAGGACGAGGCCGAGAAGCGCCTTGCCGAAGCGCAACGGGCAGCCGGTCTCCGAGACCATTGAGTCCGGGTAAGGCCTGGAAGGTCGTAAGGACATCGTAAGAAGCATCGGCCGGGAGGCTGCGATCATCGGGTGAACCGACCAGGAGGATTCTTGATATGAGCAAAGGAACGATGACTGCGCTCGGCGTACTCGGAGTGACGGCAACTTTGGCGCTCGGCTTCGCGGTCGCAGGACTTGCTTCGTCAGAGGGGGTGTCGGGGACATTCGCCGGCACGACCGAATCGACGACCGAGTCGACAACCGAGTCGACAACCGAGAATCAACCGCCATCCCGCTACAAGAGCACGCTGTCGGCTCGCGCTGAGATTCCTAAGCCAACGGGTGTCAGGGCGGGCGCCGGAGGAACGTTCACGCTCTCGGTAGCCAAGACGAACGGGAAGTATGTGGCGACGTTCAAGCTCACCTTCAAGCAACTCACCGGTAAGGCAGTCGCGGCTCATATTCACAAGGGTAAGCCCGGCAAGTCAGGACCTGTGCTCGTAGCCCTGTGCGGTCCGTGCAGGAGTGGAGTGACCGGCAAGCGAACGCTTTCGAAGGCGGTTCACACTGCTATCGAGGGCGGTGGCGGCTACGTCAACATCCATACGGCGAAGAACGCAGCGGGCGAGATCCGCGGACAGGTGAAGTAGGAGATACCACGAACGCCGGCAGCGCGAGTCAGGATTAGAGGCTTGATGCGTATGAGGAGTGCGGCTGGGGCGGTTCTGCACCAAGGAGCGTGTCCGCCGTGTGCAGGGCCGCAGCCAGGCGTGCTTCTCATGCGCATCAAGCCTCTAGCACCCGGGAGAGCCATCCGGAATGTCTAGCCTGGAACTGGCTCGCGCCCTCGGTCAGCACCACTGGCCGAAGAGCCGTTACGCACCGAGCGAACGACACCCGTTGCGGCCAGCACCACGAAGGGACCGTAGATAGCGGCGCGCACCCACCAGGGGAGACGATCATCGATTCCGAAGACGTACAACAGCGGAAGCGTGCCCGTGAGCCACAGCCATGCCGGACCAGGCGTTACGACAAGGAACGGTAGGAGCCAGAGTCCGTACCACGGTTGCAGGAACGCCGTCGTGAGCAGAACGCTACCGAGCACGACGAGTGCCGAGCGTGCGACCTGATCGACGGTGTCGTGCGGGCGAGATGCGACGACCACAACCACGACGAGCAGAACGCCGACGAGCACCAGACGCGCCCCATCGCGACCGAGATAGGGCCGTAGGGCCCACCAGGCGAGCGACCCGAGGTCTTCGTCGAGGTACTGAGAAAGGCTCCCAACGGCCCTTGCACCGACCGACGCGTACGCAAGGTATCCCGCCGCGACGACCCCGAGCGAGGCAGCGACAAAGCGGCGACCGCCACCGCGCATCAGCGCGGGTATGAGGAGCAGTGGCCCCAGCTTCACGAGCACGCCTGCACCAACAGCGAGTCCTGCGAGGCCTCGTCGGTTATAGGCCCAGGCCGCGAGGAGGGCGGCACCGGCGAGCACAGCAAGAGCATCCGAATGACCGTTGGCGGCGATCTCGCTGACGGCCAGGGGATGCCAGGCGAGCACAACCACGCGTTCGAGTGGCGCGCCGATGCGATGAAGGACGAGCAGGAGCAAGCCCACTGCAAGTGCATCGGCGACGAGAAAGAGCCAGGTCGAGGCCCGAACTCCGGTACCAAAGACGGCGCGTGCGGCGAGAAAGGACGCCTCTGCGCCTGGCGGATAGACCGTCGCCTGGTCTTTCCGGTTGATCCTCGTCCAGATTACCTCGTCACGGAACTCCCGGAGCTCCCGCGCATTCGGAACGTAACGGTAGGGATTGATCCCCGCAGCCTGAATCCGCGCGTCCCAGGCGTAGCGGAACGTGTCGGTCGTCAGCGGAGGTGGCCTGGACGGCGCAAATGCGACCGCGTGGGCGGCTACCCCGACAAGGAGCACGAGGAGGAGGCCGACGCGCCCTGCCCCGAGACCGCCCCAGCAGAGCCAGGCAGCCGGGAGGAAACATGCGAAGGCAAGGAGCTGGGCCAGCACCTGCTCGCGCACTCCCGTCTGCGACCGGGCGAAGAGCTCAATCGCGATGATTCCCGTGCCGAGAGCCGCGACAAGCGAGACGCGCAGCATCACCGGAGGCGATTTCTCGCCTGAGTCGTCGCCTTCATCAAACCCGCTCACGGCGATTCGCCGAACGGCGGGAAGCGATCACTCACCTCGCAAGTCCTATCGCACGGCGCCGTGCGTCGCAAGCACCAACACGACCGGGCACGCACCGCGATCGACAGCGCGCGTCTCCCGCGCGTGCAGCAGGGTCGTCCTCACGATGAGCTTGGCCCGGGCGAAGTTATCGAGCTCCGTCGGAACGGGGCCGACACGATTCCCGAGCGCGTAGCCGGCCGCGTTCCGGCCCATCGCTCGATAGCTCTCGAGCGAATAGAGCGGCGACATCCCGAAGAGCTCGAGGTTATCGAGCGGCTGTAGATCGGCGCGGTGAATGACAGCCGTGCCCTTGGACTGGATCCCGAGCGCGACCCCCGAGCCCGAGAGCCGCGCCCCGTCGTGCGCGATGAATGCGACGTCTGCAACGCGACGCACGCGCACGAGGCGTGGTGTTCCGCCAGCCTCGGCGATGCCGTCGACGATCGCAGCGAGCACCTCACCGTGATCGAGCCCGTTGATCGTCTCTCGAATCGTGTCGGCGAACGCAGGTCCGACGGCGATCACGACCTCGGACACGTCGATCCCCAGTGCTGCCTCGCCCCCCTCGACGACGATCGGCTGCGCCGTGCTGTCGCCCGTTCCGAGCCGCGCCGCGTCGACGACGTGGGGAAGCGCCTGGAGCGTCTCCCAGCGGGCTCCCTCGAGCCGGTACCCCGTGCCGGGGCCGGTGTACGCATTCGGATCGTTGACCGCCGAGCGGACGTAGCCGTCCTCGTCGATGATCGCGGAGGTCTGGAGGTAGTCGGCCGAGACGCGCTGCCGTTGCATATCGACGACCGCCCGCGCCACATCGTCGAACCCGCGCCGGTCGAGCGCGAGTGCGACATCGAGACCCGAGACCTTCCGCTCTAGCGCGGCGTCGGCCGCGTCGACATCGGCGGCGCGATCGCGATCCGGCATGTCGCTCGCGTCGTAGCCGATCGTGGCAGCTTCGACCTCGGCATCGCCGATCTCGGGAAGGCCGAGCTCCGCGAACACCGCCTGAATCGCGCGG
>JAYTJO010000480.1:0-1742 GCA_043730975.1 Thermoleophilia bacterium
CCGAGGACGAGCGTCCGCGCGTCCCCGCCCGGATCGTCCACCTCGAGGTCGGGGATATCCGCAGCGATGTTCGCCACCTTCCGGGCCCTGAGACGCACCATCGCGTCATGGTTGTCGGGGTCGTAGGAGATCGACCCGGTCACGTCCTGCTTCTCGAGTCCCCCGATCCGGTGCTCGAGGCCAGGTGTTCCAGGCACCGCCCACGGGCGAGCGAACGTGGCCGGGTCGCGCTCGTACGGGTGGAAGGGCTCACCGTCGGGTGAGGCTACAGCGAAGGGCGTCGCGATCGATGGCAGCGCGGCAACATCCGGAATCAGCCAGGGCTCGGAGCCGTTCGCAAGCGCTGCATCGGAGAGCAGATACACCGGGGTGCGGTACTTGAGCGCGATCCGCGCCGCCTCGATCGCGGCGTGGAAGCACTGCGACGGGCTGGACGCCGCGATCACCGGCACGGGGCTCTCGCCGTTGCGGCCGAAGAGCACGAGCAGCAGATCGGCCTGCTCCGGCTTCGTCGGCATCCCGGTCGATGGGCCGGCCCGCTGGATGTCGAGGATGACGAGCGGCAGCTCGAGCATCACGCCGAGTCCCACCATCTCCGACTTCAGCACGATTCCAGGTCCCGCTGAGGTCGTGATGCCGAGAGCGCCTCCGAAGGAGGCGCCGAGAGCCGCTCCGCAGGCGGCGATCTCGTCTTCTGCCTGGAACGTCGTGACGCCGAAGTTCTTGTGTCGTGCCAGCTCCTCGAGAATGGACGATGCAGGGGTGATCGGATACGCGCCGAGGAACAGTGGGAGCCCGGACAGCTTCGAGGCGGCGATGAGTCCGTAGCTCAGTGCCGAATTGCCGTTGATCTGCCGGTAGCGGCCCGGTGCGAGCTGCGCGGGCGCGATCTCGTACGACACGGTGAAATCCTCGGACGTCTCGCCGTAGTTGTAGCCCGCCTTGAAGGCCCGCGTGTTCGCCTCGGCGATCGCAGGTTTCTTGCCGAACTTCTGGTCGATGAAGGCGAGCGTTCCCTCCACGGGTCGGTGATAGAGCCACAGCATCAGACCGAGCGCGAAGAAGTTCTTCGACCGCTCGGCCTCACGCGAGGTGATTCCCTCGATCCCCTTGAGCGCCTCGACGGTCATCGACGTGAGCGCAACCTCGTGCACGTGGAACCCGGCGAGTGAGCCGTCGCCAAGCGGGCTCGCCTCGTAGCCGGCCTTCTGGAGGTTGCGCTCGCTGAAGGCATCCGTGTTAACGATCACCGTCCCGCCCTTCGGGACGTCCGCGATGTTGGTCTTCAGCGCGGCCGGGTTCATGGCGACGAGGACGTTCGGCTGGTCGCCGGGGGTGAAGATGTCGTGATCCGCGAAGTGCACCTGGAACCCGGAGACACCCGGAAGAGATCCCGCCGGCGCCCGGATCTCGGCGGGAAAGTCGGGAAGCGTCGCGAGGTCGTTGCCCGTCAACGCCGTCTCGCTCGTGAAGCGATCGCCTGTCAGCTGGATCCCGTCACCGGAATCGCCGGCAAACCGGATGATCACACGATCAAGGTGCTCGACTGGCTTGGAGCTCACAGGCGCGGGCTACACATTCGTCGCACGGACGTTAGCGAAGACGCAGGCCGTCACTCGAGCACCGTCGCCGACCGTCGGACGACGGTGATCCCGTACGCGGCCCCCGACGAGAAGAGCTCATCCGGATCAACGTCTCCGAGCCAGCCGAGGAAGTGGCGCTCCGGTGCGTCAAGCGTGGAG
>JAYTJO010000481.1:0-1844 GCA_043730975.1 Thermoleophilia bacterium
GCGGGGTTTCCCCGATGCAAGAGCATATCGGGGAAACCCCGCCGCTAGACCTTCTGATTCTTCTGCTCGCTTCGCGAGAACCTGAAGGGGCTCGCCCGCGAGCCGCTTGAGCCGGAGCGCGTGGCGGGGCCGGTGGCTGGCGTAGGGGCTATGCGCGGCGAGCCTCGGCGAGCCAAGCGTCGCCCGCGCGTGAGCCGGTGTCAGGTCTCGCGTTCATGCACACCAGAGTGAGCGAGCTCGTGAGCCTCTCTGTGGCATGTGTGCATGAATGCGAGACCTGACACCGCCGCCGCTACGCTCACACCATGCCCGGCGGACGCAGACAGGGACGCGGCCGGACAAAGCGCCCGAGCCGTTCCGAGCGCCATCTGCGCGCTCGTGCCGCTGGCGGCCAGGCGGCCGTCAAGCGTGCCGAGGGCGCGATCGAGATCTCGCTCCCGCAGCGTCGTGTCCAGCCCGAGTCGGTCGTCGCCCACCTCGGGCCGACGAACTCCGGCAAGACCTACCACGCGCTCGAGGTGCTCAAGGAGCGCGGGCGAGGCGTCTACGCGGGTCCGCTGCGCATGCTCGCGCAGGAGGCGCACCGTCGGCTCTCCGCCGAGCTCGGCGCCGATGCCGTCGGCCTCGTTACCGGTGAGGAGCGCGTCAACGACACCGCTCCGATCATCTGCTGCACGGTCGAGATGGCGCCAAGCTCCGGAGAGGTACTCGTGCTCGATGAGGTGCAGTGGGCGGACGATCCCGAGCGCGGGTCGGCCTGGACACGCCTGCTGCTCGCAGGCGACTACCGCCACATCCTGCTGCTCGGAGCGCTCGACGCGGAACCGCTCGTCCTGCACGCGTTTCCAGATGCGGAGATCAAGGTGTTCGAGCGCATCCTGCCGCTCGAGTTCGTCGGCGAACGCGCTCTTCGTGGCCTCACGCCTGGAACCGTCGTCGTCGCTTTCAGCCGCAAAGCCGTTCTCGCACTCGCCGGAGAGATCAATCGCCTGCATCCGAGCCGCGTATCCGTGTTGTACGGGGCGATGCCGCTGAGCTCGCGCCGCGAGGAGATCGACCGCTTTCTCGGAGGCACGTCCGACGTGACGGTTGCCACCGATGTCCTCGGGCACGGGGTCAACCTCCCGTGCGAAACACTCCTCTTCGCCGAGACCACGAAGTTCGACGGTGAGTCTCGAAGGGATCTGCTGCCGTGGGAGCTCGCACAGATCGCGGGCCGGGCCGGTCGGTTCGGCCTCGTCGAGCGAGGCCATGTGGGGGTGCTCACAGGGGTGCCGTGGGCGAACGCCGACCCGGCGATCGTGGAGGAGGCCCTCCAGCCCCATGTGCTGCTCCCGTCGGGGCATCTCGGCTATCGCATCGTCGATGAGGCCCGCATTCGGCCGCGCCTTTCCGACCTCGGTACTGACGACCCACGCCGCCTCGATGCCGCCCTCGCCGCCTGGCACCGCGTCGCGACACGAACCTGGGCGTACGAGAGCTGGCTCTCCGTCGAGTCGCTTGGCCCACTTCGCGGCCGTCTCGCAGCGATCCAGAGACGCCTCA
Organism: Thermoleophilia bacterium; assembly: GCA_043730975.1. GTDB lineage: Bacteria > Actinomycetota > Thermoleophilia > Gaiellales > Gaiellaceae > Gaiella. The sequence goes on from JAYTJO010000481.1 coordinate 1,546, forward strand.
ACGAGCGCAACCGCCGGCTCACGATCGAGGACACGTGGAAGCTCATCAACGCACCCGTGGACGAGGACAACGCCGAGCTGCTCGCCACGCTCGCGCTCGCCGTCTCGGGAGATACGGCACAGCGCTCACTGCTGACCTTCCTGCTCGATCCCGCGCGCCTGCGGGACGCCACCCTCGAAGAGGCTGAGCAAGCTGGACGAACTGCAAGCATCCTCCGCTGGTTTGCCTTGCAGTACGCCGATGTGGGCGGTGTCTCGATCGAGCGAGCCGCCGCACTCGAGGAGGCTGCAGCAGCACGC
>JAYTJO010000482.1:0-2808 GCA_043730975.1 Thermoleophilia bacterium
GAGACGAGCGCGCGTGCGATCGCGACGCGCTGCTGCTGGCCTCCGGAGAGCTCGGAGGGCCGATGGTGGAGGCGATCGCCGAGGCCAACGGAGCGAATCAGCTCGTCGAATCGCGCCCTGTCCGGCTTGACGCCCGCGATCGTCAGCGGCAGGAGGATGTTCTCCTCCGCGTTCAGCATCGGGAGAAGGTTGAAGAACTGAAACACGAACCCGATGTGCTCGCGACGGAGCTTCGTCAGCTCGCTGTCGCCGAGGGTCGTGATTTCCTTGCCGGCGACCACGACCGAGCCAGTGGTCGGCTTGTCGAGGCCCGCGAGGATGTGCATCAACGTCGACTTTCCGGAGCCGGAAGGCCCCATCACGGCGGTCAGCTTGCCCGACGGCACATCGACCGAGACGCCGCGGAGCGCATCGACTCTCGTGTCTCCGTCGCCGTAGCGCCGCGAGACGTCCTGTGCGACGACGACCGCCGATCCATTTCCATTCTCCACGTACGCCTCCTCGTCGGGTCCGATCGGATACTGCCACGAAGCACGCCGGGGGGCAGTGGGGATAACCGTACCCTCAGAGCTGCTAGCTCCCGAGATGCATCCGCTTCGAGGCCTCGGCGAGAACGACCCCGAGCGTGCCGACGATCTCGTCCATCTCGGCCTCGCCCGCGATCAGCGGGGGCGAGATCTGGATCACCGGGTCGCCCCGATCGTCCTGACGGCAGATCAGCCCGGCGTCAAAGAGCGCCGGGGAGAGGAAGCCCCGCAGCAGCGACTCGCACTCGGCGTCGTCGAAGGTAGCCCGCGTCTCCCTGTCCTTGACGAGCTCGATGGCGTAGAAGTACCCCGTCCCCCGCACGTCGCCGACGATCGGTAGGTCGAGCAGCGTCTCGAGCTTCTCGCGGAACACGTCCTGCGTGTCGCGAACGTGCTCGATGATCCTCTCCCGCTTCATGATCTCGATGTTCTTCAGTGCGATCGCACACATCACCGGGTGGCCGCCGAAGGTGATCCCGTGCGAGTAGATCGAGGTCGCGTCGAGGAACGGCTCCATGACGCGATCGGTTGCGATCACCGCTCCGATCGGGCCGTACGACGAGGACAGGCCCTTCGCACAGGTGACGATGTCCGGCTTGATGTCGTAGCGCTCCGACCCGAACCAGTACCCGAGCCGCCCGAAGGCAGTGATCACCTCGTCGGCCGAGAGCAGGATGTCGTACTCGTCGCAGATCGCCCTCACGCCTGCCCAGTACCCTTCGGGCGGCGTGAAGCAACCGCCGGCGTTCTGGACGGGCTCCATGTGGACGAGACAGACCGTCTCGGGGCCCATCGCAAGGATCGCCTGCTCGAGGTCGTCGAGCAGGAACTGCGTGAACTCCTGCTCGGTCTCGGCACTCGGACGGTGGTAGCGGTTCGTGTTGTGCACGTGCCGTACCTCGGGCACGAGCGGCTCGAACATCGCGCGCAGCGACGGAATGCCGTTGATCGAGAGGGCGCCCATCGTCGTGCCGTGGTAGGCGATGTGACGGGCGATCGCCTTGTAGCGATGCGGCCCGCGTTGGGCCGCCGCGATGATCGCGTCGTGCCGTGTCTCGGGTTCCGAGAGGGCGTGCTTGACCTGCTTCTCCCCACGCGCGGCGTAGTACTGACGCGCGAGCTTCCAGGCGGCCTCGACCGCCTCGGATCCACCCGAGACGAAGAACACGCGATTGAGGTCGCCGGGTGCGAGCGAGGCGAGCTCGGTCGCGAGCTCGATCGCCTTCGGATGGGCGTACGACCAGTTGGTGTAGAACGGAAGCTCGCGCATCTGTTCGAGCGCCGCCTGGCCGATCTCCTCGCCGTAGCCGTAGCCGATGTTGACCGAGAAGAGCCCGGCGAGCGCATCGAGGTACTTCTTGCCACTCGAGTCCCAGAGATGACAGCCGTCGCCCTTGACGATGATCGGCACGTCATGGCCTTCGCCAAAGCCGCCCATCCGGGTGAAGTGCATCCAGAGGTGGTCGCGCGCGTTCTGCTGGAGGTCGATGGTGGCCATGGTCAGCCTTCCGTTGTCGGGACGATGTTCACGGCGGCCGCGGTGCTCCGCGCCCCCCAGTCGTAGAGCTGCTTCCACAGCTCGAGGTACAGGAAGCTCTCGGTCGTGATCACCTCGGGCAGCGCTCGGATGCGGTTCGTGATGTCGAGCAGAGCCCGGCGATCGTGGCACAGGATCTCCACGAGCACGTCGAACTGGCCCGCGGTGACGACGACGTACGCCGCCTCATCCCAGCGGGCGATCTCGTCGGCGACCTGCTCGGGAGGGCCGGATGTTCGGATGCCGACCATTGCCTGGGCCTCGAATCCGAGTCCGAGCGGATTCGTGACTCCCGTCACCTGGAGGATGTTGTCGTCGCAGAGCCTTCGGTAGCGCGCGCGGATCGTCGCTTCCGAGACGCCGAGGGCGACGGCGATCCGCCGGAACGACTCGCGGCCGTTGCGCTGCAGGGCCTCGATGATCCCGCGGTCGACCGCATCGAGCCGCCGCGCACGGCGAACAGGGCCGCGTTGGCCGATCTCGTCCCGAGGGCCGACGGTGGTCTGAGCATTGCGCAATGCGAGGAGTTTAATATCACTATCAACGCATACCGTCAATCGCGGGCGGAAACTTTTCTGTGAACGACAGCTCTCCGGGCTCCTGACCGCGCGATCAGGTAGAAACAGATTGGCAGACCGCGTTGAACCCTGTCTGCGCGCTCGAGTTGCTGGCCGAGGGAACGTGGAGCGGTGCCGGCGTGCTCGGCCCGGAGGCATTCCCGGCTCAGCCGTTCCTCGACAAGCT
>JAYTJO010000483.1:0-2004 GCA_043730975.1 Thermoleophilia bacterium
CGCTACCTTGAATGAGGGTTGTGGCCACACCGCGGCAGGGTGAAGTGTGGTGGGCGGAGGCCGAGGACAAAAGGCGGCCTGTCCTGATCGTGACGCGGAGTGAGGCAATCCCCGTGCTGACATCGATCGTCGTGGCGCCCGTTACCCGCACGATCCGCGGGATCGCGACGGAGATCCTGCTCGGCACCGGGGACGGGCTCCCATCACCGTGTGTAGCGTCGTTCGACAATATTCAGCCGGTTCATCGGTCGCTCCTCACCACTCGCGTCGGTGCGGCGCCACCCGAGCGGCGAAGCGAGATCTGCGGTGCGCTCGAAGCCCTGGCTGACTGCTAGCCCGAGCCCCGGGGCCGCCGGCGGCCATCACCCGACTTCGTCCCCTCCTCCGCCCTTGTGCGCTCGACCTCGTCGAGCAGGTTCGCGATCCGGGAGAAGCCCGTTCCCGGAACGCCGCTCCCGACTTCGAGCGGCAACAGGTCGACCGAGCCCGGGGCCGGTTCCGTGGTCGTCGAACGACGTAGGCCCGAGACGACAACGGCGTTGAGATAGCCGATCAGGAGCAAAGCCGCACTAATACCCCACATCATCCGTGGCCCGACGGCCACCGTGATCGGTCCGGCCGCGAGCGTTCCGATCAACGTGAACGTCTGTACCAGGCTGCCGAGCACGGCGAAGATCTGGCCGCGTCGATCGTCCGAGACGACCTGCTGAATCAGCGTCACGTTGCAGACGAGTCCGATGCCGTTGCCGACGCCGAAGATGACGGCTCCGACGCAGCCGATGGCCAGATTCGGACTGAAAGCACAGATTGCGACGCCTGCGGCAGTGATGAGGAACGAGGAGCGGTAGCCGCCGTAGACGGTCAGTCGCTCGATGAACCAGAACGCGAGAACGTTCCCGGCGAGGATGCCGGCGGCCGAGAAGGCGACGAAGACGCCGAAACCGACGTTGCCAGCCCCGTAGGCATCCGTTGTGAGCACGATCTCCGCCACGTTGATGCCCGCGTACGCGAGCGTTGCCCAGCTCCAGATCAGGAAGAGCGACGAGAGATGGTTGTTGTCGCGCACGAGGGCAAGCCCCGCACGCACCTCCCGCCAGTGCGTGCGGCCGATGCGCGCGACGACGCTCGACTGGAAGTTGCTGCTGATCCGGACGAGAAGGACAGCGGAGATGAGAAAGCTCACCGCGTTGATCGCATAGACCGTGTCCGGGCCGAGGAGAACGATGCCGACGCCCGCGATCACGGGCCCGAGTAGCGTCGAGAGGTTCTCGGCGCCCTGGATGAGCGCGTTAGCGGCAACGACTGAGTCCTCCCTGACAAGATTTGGCACCGATGCGTAACAGGCCGGACGGAAGAACGCGGCCGAGAAGCCGGCCAACGCCGAGACAGCGCAGATACCGGCGGGGGAGTGAACGAACGGGAGCGCCCCGAAACAGACCGCACCGCCGAGGTCGGACAGCACCATCATTCGTTTGCGCGGCCAGCGGTCGATCAACGGCCCCACCGCGATCCCGAGGATGACGCCGGGCACGAGCTCTGCGAAGAGCAGGATGCTCACCCACCAGGCCGAGTTCGTCTGGTTGTACAACGCGATGCGAACGGCAAAGAACGCCGTCCACGTCCCGAGGGCCGAGATCAGACGCGCGAAGAAGAGGTTCCGGAAGGAGCGATGCTCCGGCATCCCGATGATCGCGAACTGCGCGGTGAACTGACCCAGCATCCGGAACGAGCCTACAACCTGGGTCTTACGGCGTCTGCTGTCCTAAAAGGACGTGTTCGTACCGTAGAGTGGCGCCGATGGCACGGCATCCCTGGACTCACGAGGAGCTGATTGCTGGCATCCGCACCGGCGACAATCGAGCCCTGGCACGAGCGATCACGCTCGTGGAGAATCGCGACCCCGGCGCGCCCGCGATCGTCTCGGAGCTCTATCCGCAGACCGGCAACGCATTCGCCGTCGGCGTCACAGGCCCGCCGGGCGTCGGCAAGTCGTCCCTCATTGCG